>CAZUJO010000119.1:0-9418 GCA_964619995.1 uncultured Leptospiraceae bacterium | reverse complement strand
GAAAAAGAAGACGGTGAGCATTCCTCCTGCGGCCGAACACCACCAGATCCAGTTGCCTGCGATTCCATTTTTCCCGACGAGTCCCGCCACGGCAAGCGGCGTGTCTGCTGCGAACGTCGTGGCGACCATGCCCGTTCCGACGAGCCAGAACGGCGCGCGCCCGCCGCTTTTCATGAATTCTGAGAGAGAGGATTTATTCCAGCTGCCGAGAAGTCCGGCTCCGAGGCTGATTACGAAATAGAGGACAATGATGACAATGTCGGATGCCTGAAATTCCATCCGACAAAAGGACGCCCCTCCGCCCAGCCTGTAAACAAATTGCGGAGAGCCAGAAAGCGGGAATCGCTCCCCGCGATCTTCGAAACCGATTCTTATTCCGGCACGATGGCGCCGTTGCGAATGACGTAGGACTTGCCGTCTTCCAGCCGCACCGCCGGCTGCTGTTCATCGACACAGGCCCAGCCGGCGCTGACGCTTGTGCGGGTGTTGCTTTCGATTGAAGTGTGGGTTCCTGAAAAGCAGGATTCGCTCGAATCCAGAAGCAGGCGGTAGCTGCGTGAGTCAGAGTTGTAAAGGTTTGCGGAGGCCCAGGCGCTCGTGGCGGTCGCGCAAAGGATGAATGCAAGGGTCGTTTTGATGTTCATAGGAATCTCCTGCCGTCAGGCAGGTAGATTCTCAGGGAACATTCAGGAGACCGCAAGCAAACTTCACCCCCGGGGGTGGTATTTCTTGTGAACTTCTTTCAGGGTCCGGTTGGCCAGATGCGTGTAAACCTGCGTGGTCGAAATATCAATATGACCCAGGAGTTCCTGAACGCTGCGCAGGTCCGCGTTGTTCTCGATCATGTGAGTTGCGAAGCTGTGGCGGAATGTGTGAGGTGTTACAACTTTTTGAATGTTGGTACGTTCCAGGTATTTCTTGAGCAGGCGCCATACTGACTTGCGGTTGAGTGAGTCGCCTTTTTTGCTGATGAACATGTAAATGCTCTGACGCTCGCGAAGGATGTCCGTGCGCGCTTTGTCCAGATAACGCGATAGAATGGCCTTGGAATGTTCGCCGAATGGAACGAGTCTTTCTCTGCCTCCCTTTCCGCGAACCGTAATGAACATGTTCTCCATGTCCACGTCTTCCATCCGGAGCGTGCATGCTTCGGAGATCCGCAGGCCGCTTGAGTACAGGAGTTCGAAGATCGCTTTGTCGCGCATCTCGAAAGGATCGTTCTCTTTGATGGCCGCGAACAGTTCGTTGATTTCTGTGAGCGTCAGATAGTCGGGCAGAGTGCGCTGCACTTCCGGCGCCTGCACTTTGTCGACGGGATTTTTGTTTACGCGTTTTTCTTCTTTCAGGTAACGATAGAACTGACGGAGCGCTGCGACGGAACGGGCCAGCGACCGGCTTGAGATCTTCTTTCTTTTTTGATCTTTCAGGAAGTTCGTAATGTCGTCCGTGTCGATCTTCAGCAGATCTTTTTTACGAGACTGCGCGTATGTATGAAACTTCTTAAGATCGTAGTGATAGGATAGAATGGAATTCTCGGAGAGTCCCTTTTCCACCAGGAGATAGTCCTGGAAATCCTTGATGAGTTTTTGTGCGTTTGGTGCAGTCTTTGCCACTTTGCTCTCCCCAATAAATTTTCGGAGAACTGGCCGAACCGGAGGCAACTTTTTTGTCCTTTTCGCCGCATTTAGTCGCATGGGTCATGCGTTGATTTGCGTGAATTATGCCTCCGAGACGATTTGCCGCGATTATGCCGCCGTCCAACTCCCGCCCGATTATGACGCATCACAGCGCATGCTGTTATTTCGCGGGCTTGCGAATCAGCCGCATGGCGCGCCCGGAAAACAGGATTTCTCCATCGCCTGCGCTCACTGGCGCCTCGAGCAAAAGACGGTCCGTGGAAGGCGAAAGAGGCCCGGTTTCGCGAAGCAATGAAGGAAGGATCATCGGGATCGTGCTTCCCTCTGTTTCTGCCATTCGGCCTTCGAGCGCGCGCGCCACACCTCGAACCTCACCGAGCGGGCAGGGGTTCCAGTCAGGTTTCCAGTGCTCTGAGATGCGCGCAGCCGCAGGCGCAAATGCAAGTGCAATGACAGCAAGCCAGAGGGCCGTTCGGCCGCGAAACAGGGCCGCAAAAGACAGCGTGAGAATCGGAATGTGTGCGAGGTAGTAGATCTGGATCGGCTCCCAGATGAAAAACATTCCGGCAGCCGCACATAGAAACGCAGCCAGCAGAACGGCGGCCGCACGTCGATTGACGGACCGCAGAGACGGAGAGAGGACCACGGCCGCGCAGAGGATTCCCCAGAGCCATGGGCTGCCGCCGTGAAGCTCAGCGATTGCATTCCGTACTTCGAGAAACGATCTCATCTGGCCTGCGCTGGCGAGAATGGCGCGAAGATTTTCGGGATGGCGCAGCGCGTCGAGAATGGCGGGCAGACTGGCGGCCGTGGCCCAGATCGCGAAGTCCCGGAGCCCGCGTTTGTCAGGTCGTGCAATTGCGAGGACAGCCAGCACGAGGCCTGCGCAAACAAACAGGTTTCCGAAGTGTGTCTGTAAAAGAATGCTGACCAGCACAGCAAGCCACCGCAGCTTTTCATGGTCTCCCGACACAGTGCGAATGGCGCAGTACACCGCCCCTGAAAACAACATTATGTTTACTGCAGGGCCCCATATCATGAGCGCATAACGGTATGAAAACGGGAGTCCCAGGTAAACAAGCATCAAAGCGGCGGCAGCCATAAGCGAACCGCTTTCGCGCGAAGCGGTTCGCAGAAGAAAGAACAGGCCGCACGTGACGAGACCTGCGTGCAGCAGGTTCATCGCGAATAAACTTCCCGCCGAAGCGACAAAGAGAGCCGCAAGTATGATCTGATATGCGGATCCAGGATGATGCATTCCGCCGCGGCTCGCCGGCCCGGCCGTAATAAGCTTACCGTGCGCTATGGCCGAAGCATCCTCGATCAGCGCCGACTGGTCGCCGCAGTAACACACATCAGAAATCGACAGACTGACGGCGCATAGAGCCCAGAGAAGCAGCCAGCCAAACAGCGCCGTCTTCAATGTTGTTTTCCGCTCCAGGTCCGCTCGCAGAATAGAAGAGGGAGGAGGCAGAAGGCCGAGACCTCTGCGAACAGAACATGATACCCGACGAGGAAAACAGGACCAAGGCTGACGGGCAGCCAGACAAGCATCCGGGCGTCGTGATCGTCGGTCCGGCTTTGCAAAGGCCTGCGCAGCAGAAGGGCGGCTGCGATCAGAGAAATGGCGAATAACGTGAGTCCGACGAGGCCCGTATCGCAGAGGATGCCCGGCAGAAGCCCGGGGGGATTTTCTGGATACACTTCCGGATGAATCGCTTTGAGCTGCATAAGCTGCGGAACAAAACTGTTCAGGCCGTGGCCCGTCCACGGTGACTTCGAGAAAATCTCTATAGAATACTCAAGCAGCCGTGCGCGAACGGGGTCGAGTGTTTGCAGCATCTTCGGCGAAAAGAATGAGAATACGCGCTCCGGTCCGAGCTTGATTATGGAAAGCAAGAAGCCAAAGACCGCTGCCGCCAGTCCCGAGAGGAGCACGGACCGCATGCGAAATTCAGGGAGAAAGATCAAAGGCCATACGATCATGATGCCCGCAGCCGAAAGGATGGATCCTTTCCCCTGAAAGTAGAGCACGGGTGCGAGGAATAGAAGCGCCAGCGCCGTTGTGCGAACGATCGGCGTGAGTTTCCGTGGAAGATTGGCCGCGCGCTGAACAACGAATGCTGCGAAGATCGTCAGGGCCGGCATGAGCGCGTTTGAGGATCCTGTATCAGTCAGGAGTCCCGGGCGCCTGCCCATTTCGAATCCGTGATCGCCGACTCCTGCGCGAAGAAATAGAAGCGGCCCCTGCAGAAAAAGCACAAGCAAGCTGAGCAGAAAACCGGATGCGATCCCCGAGGAAAGCATGCGCGCATTTTCTTCCGTCGGCGCCGCTCCGCGCTCCGCGTAGATCCATGCGAGAACTGGCAGAAGGTTCAGTGAAAAGCCCAGAGCGCCGTACATAGCAAACGCGGCTGTAATGTCCGGCGCAACGAGGCGATCGTGAATCAGTCTTGCCGGAAATTCTGGATAGTAGAGCAGCGTTGTGCGAACGGTTCCCAGCTCAATCGCGGCGAATGCGAAAAGAACAAGAGAGCTGCCGGCATCAAAGTCATCGGCGCGATCCGGCGTTTCGTCCGTGGTCTTCATCACACGCAGCGCTGCTCCCGCGGCGAGTCCGAGAAATACCGGAAAGAGAACGTCCGCAACATTCACCTGGAGAATGAGGGAGCCCGCGCGCGGCAAAGCGGCGAGGGCAAATCCAGCTGCAAACAAACTCCATCCAGAGGCTTTGCGAGAGACGAAAACGGAAAGCAGGAACTCGATCAGGCAGACTGTCTGGAATGCCCTGGATGAATTGTAAGCGGTCTTAAAGAAGAATCCCACCCAGGGGAGACAGAGTAAGATCAGCAGGAAGGCAATGGCGCTGCGACGCGGAAATCGCATCGTTCAGTGTGGGCGATCTGCTCTCCCGCTGTCAATCCATGTGCGGCGCAGGGAGGAGTGTCTTGCGAAAAACTCTCCGGTATTCTTCGAGCGCGGGTGTAATGTCTGCCGGCGGGATGCAATTCTCGCAGGATGTTTCGATCGCGCGCGCTCCGAATCGGTGGTTTTTGATCAGGACAAGGCCGCGCTTCCCGTAAAGGATCCCCGTCATCGCGCTTCCTGTCGAGCCCATGACGGGCAGGAACTGGCGGGCGGAATGGACAGGCAGACTCTGTTCCTCGGCTGCGAGAATTCGGCGGAAGTCGAGATGGCCAAAAAGCTCCGAATTGCTTGAGGCGACGTTATGCGGCGATATGAAGAACAGAGGGATATGATAGCTTTCCGGGCGAACCGCTGCCGCGCGGTCACGGATTCCGTGATCCGATGTCACGATCACGAGCGTATCCTGAAGCATGCCGCGCTCTTTTAGCCGCGTCATAATCTCTTCAATGTAGTCGGAATAGTAGCGCACGGAGGAAACGTGATTTCTTTCATTATAGTCGCTGCTGTGTCCATAGATGAATTCGTGAAGAAGGAAAGGCTTTGCTTGGTTTGTAAGAAAACTGATTTCGCGATCCAGGAGAATTCTGTCTTCGCAGGAGCGTTCGAATTCATAAGGATGCAGGCACGTGAACCTGCCGCCGCCTCCGGCTTCCTCCTCGTTCAGATAAAAAGTTCTGGCCCACGGAAGGTCACGGATGACCCGTTCATGTTCGAGGACCGACGCGGCGAAGGCGGGCGAATAACGGGCCGTTCGCAGGGCATCGACAAGCGAGGGCGATTTTGCCATTCGTTCGTACTGTTCGACGTCGCGGTCTGCGTAAGCGTGAAAAGGAATGAACGCTGAATAAAGGAGGCTCAGGATACCCGTGCGGCTGTCCTGGTTTGCCGCGAAGTAATTTGTGTACGAGTGTGTGTTCGCGGCGTATGTCTGATAGAAGCAGGGCTTTTCGCTGCAGTCGCGTTCGAGTTCCTGCACTGTGATGCTTTCCATCACGAATAGAATGATCCGCCTTTATCTGCCGTTCAGCGCAATGGATCGATCTTTGAGATTTGCATAGGACTCAATGGAATGAGGGCCGTTCGTTGGAATGCCCGGCCGGGTTCCGGAAAGATAGTCGGCCACATCCGATGCGACAAAAGCATGCAGCGCCGGGCGGTCTGCGACCGCTGCGCCAATGCTCCCCAGAATCAAGAGGCACGCCGAAACGACGCGCGGTCTGCGGATTGATCTGTGAACGACCGCGGCAAATCCATAGGCCAGAGCAAGCGAAGCGACGAAAGACAGGAGCACAGACCACGGCAGAATCGAGTGAATCAGATAGGCGACATTGTCACTGTCGGCGTCCAGGAGCGAATACCGCCGGTGCAGCGCGTCTTCGTAGAAGGCATCGAACAGAAAACAGGCTGCGAAGTGCAGAACAAAGAGAGTGTGGTAGAGGCCTGCGGCAAGAGGACGAATACGGCCCGCACGCGACAGCGCGTGACAGAAAATCAGCAGAATCACAAAGACTGCGGCATAGATGGGCAGACTGTAAACGGCGCCGGCCCTGTGCTCGAGATCGAAGAGGATCTGCACGCCGAGGCAGAGAAGGGCACCGAGCGTCAGCGCTGTGCCATGGGAATAATTCAGCGGCCGAAATCGCTCCACAGGGACGAGTTTTCTGAAACGTCGGCCGGGGCAAGTAATCACTCTATTTCAAACTCGGTTGCCGCCGGCAGCCCTTGTGGCGATCTGGCCCCCAGCATCCGGAGTCAGTCATGTCAGAAGCAAAGAAACCCCAGCCAGAGAAAGCAGAGAAGCCAAAGAAGAAAGCGGAAGATCCTTTAAAGGATATCGTTTCGCTCGCGAAGCGCCGGGGACTGGTTTACCCGGGCTCTGATATCTACGGCGGACTGGCCAACACGTTCGATTATGGTCCATACGGAACCGAGATCATGCGAAACCTGAAAGACGCATGGTGGCGGGCATTTGTGCGTGAGCGCGAAGACGTGGTCGGGCTCGACAGTTCCATCCTGCTCCATCCGGAAGTCTGGAAAGCGAGCGGACACGTGGATTCCTTCAATGACCCTCTCGTTGACTGCAAGCAGTGCCGCGCGCGTTTTCGCGCCGATCACGTGGTCGAGCAGCTGGATCCTTCCGCTCCGAAGACGATGACGCTGGAACAGTTGATCGAATGGTTTGAAAAAACAGAAACGCAGTGCCCTACGTGCGGGACGAAGAAATCATTCACCACACCCCGTCAGTTCAACCTGATGTTCGAAACCAAAACGGGATCTGTGGCCGGCAAGGACATGACGGTATACCTCAGGCCGGAAACCGCGCAGGGAATTTTCATCAACTTCAAGAATATCGTGGATACATGCCGCGTGAAGGTGCCTTTCGGCGTCGCACAGATCGGCAAGAGTTTCCGCAACGAGATCGTGGCCCGTCAGTTTGTGTTTCGCACGCGCGAGTTCGAACAGATGGAAATGGAATATTTCTGCGCGCCGGGTACACAGAAGGAATGGTTCGAACACTGGGTTGAGTACTGCATGAACTTCCTTCTGCGGATCGGCCTGAAAAAAGAAAACCTTCGGATCCGCCGTCACGATCCGGAAGAGCTTGCCTTCTATTCGGAAGGCACCGTTGACATCGAATACAACTTCCCGTTCGGCTGGGGCGAAA
Source organism: uncultured Leptospiraceae bacterium (assembly GCA_964619995.1). Classification (GTDB taxonomy): domain Bacteria; phylum Spirochaetota; class Leptospiria; order Leptospirales; family Leptonemataceae; genus JAEUSB01. The sequence goes on along the minus strand of CAZUJO010000119.1, from coordinate 2,188 downwards.
TCTGGGGAATCGCATCGCGGACCGATTATGATCTCAAGAAGCACACCGAGTTTTCAGGCAAGCCTCTTGAATATCACGATCCCGACACAAACAAGAAATACATTCCTTATGTAGTGGAGCCGGCGCTCGGTCTCAACCGATTGATGCTCGCAGTTCTGTGCGATGCGTACTACGTAGAAAAGGAAGGAACGCCGGAGCAGAGAACGGTCCTCGGTCTTGCGCCGTCGATCGCGCCCGTAAAAGTGGGGATCTTTCCTCTGATGAAGAAAGACGGCCTGCCTGAGATTGCGCGCGAGATCTACAAAACGCTCTCCGGACATTTTCAGGTAGAATACGACGTTTCCGGCAATATTGGAAAACGATACTATCGCCAGGACGAACTCGGAACGCCGTTCTGCATCACGGTCGACTACGAAACAAAGGACGATCAAAGCGTGACGCTGCGCGAACGCGATTCCACCAAACAGGAACGAATCAAGATTTCTGATCTTCTGAACACGCTTCGCACGCGAATGAGCGTCTAACGGCTCGACTGCGGGGCATAGAGCCGCGCAGACTGCGTCTTCCCCTTCAGCCGGTGCTCTCCCAGGTCTTCGACCGGAGGGGCGCCGAGCGCGGCCCTTGCATCTTCCGAAATCACGATAGCGCGTCCCAGTGACTTGGCCGCGTCGAGGACCCGCGATCCTGTGTTCATTGCGTCGCCCAGGTAAGCCACTTCCTTTCGCAGGTCGCCGATTTCCCCTGCAAGAATGGCCCCGAAATGCAGGCCTGCGCGAAACTCCGGGAAAAGCCCGTATCTGCGTTCATAGCTGGAGCGCGCCGCATTCAGCGTATTGGAGAAAAGATCCATGAATCGCAGGCAGTTCCTGTTTGCCGCGCCTTTCTTCGCCGTCCACGTAAGGATGGCTTCGTCCCCCACGTACTTGTGAATCTCCGCGCCTGTTTCGAGAGCCGCATCCGTCATATCGTGGAAGAAGTCGTCGAGAAGCTGCAGATATTTTACGTTGCCGATCGTTTCGCCGATGGAAGTCGAGCCGGCCAGGTCGAGGTACATGATGAACCGCATCTCTTCGCGGCCTCTGTGGTAGCGGCCCCGGACGAAGTTCCAGAGCGTGTTCTGCCCGAGGAGCTGCCCGGCCTGGATAAAGAAATTGATCAAGAGCGAAAGAACCGCGGCGAATGCGGCAGCTTCCTGGAAATGGGTTCGATCGTACGGAAAAAGGAGAAAGGGTCCGCGGTTCGTCGCGTAGATGAGAAACGCCCGCGCGAATATGAAAATAACGAAGTAAACCAGAGTATTGACCGCGAGCACAATCGCGAAAGGCGCCCGGCGTTCGAGCTGCGAAAACATCCCGCGCACGCCAAACATCGTGTAGGCGGCGAGAAGAAATCCGATGACGGCGCCGTCGAGCAGACCGCTCAGGAAGTTGACCAGGCCGACTTCCTTCATCTGGAACATAGAGAAACATGCGCTCAGGATGCCGGCGATCAGAGCCACGCCGAGCGACGTGGTGAGTTTATGGGTGATTCTCCGCACGCATCAGTGCCGGCCTGATTCATGAGAGCGCAAACAAAAAAAGCCGCCCTTTCGGGGCGGCTCGTTTTGCACCATCGAGGATGGATTACAGGGAGGCTGTGTAGCCGATGTTCACCCAGTAGAGCCACTTGGGCAGCTTCTGGCGTGCTGTATACTGGTAGGACGAGTTCGTCGTAGTGGAACGGATCCGCTGCGTGATGGCACGCTGGAGGATGTCCGCTGCGATGCCTGAACCAGTCCACTTCGGATCTGCGACCATTCCGTCGTCCATAGTTGATCCGCCGTCGATGCTGAGCATGCGGTTCGTAGACGGGTCGTTGTCGAAGAACTTAAGTTCCGGACGATAGGCGGCATTCAGAGTTACGTTGAACCCTTTCACAGTCACACCAACCGAGGAGGTCCAGTCTTTCCAGCCCTGCACAGTCTGCGTGGTTCCAGCATACGTGTTCGTGCTTGAGCCGCCGCTGTAGAGGTTGTAGCCGTTGTTTTGAACGCTGTAGCTCGGTCCTGTTGTTACGCTGATCGCAGTGCTGTCGTTGACGTTGATCGTCTTCGAGTATACCAGCTGGTAGTACTGGTTAGACGTTACAATGTCAGCGTAGACTTTCGCTGTCAGGTCAGGGAACTGCGGAAGAGCATACGTTCCAAAGA
>CAZUJO010000118.1:5767-9557 GCA_964619995.1 uncultured Leptospiraceae bacterium | reverse complement strand
TGCTGATTCAGCCGGAAACATCAACGTTTCAGAGCGTGGAGTCATTACAGCCTCCGAAGCGGAGCGAAACATCGTGCTCGCGGATAAGAAGCTCATCGCGCTCCTCGGCGTAAAGGACCTGATTGTCGTTGAGACGGACGATGTGCTCTTCGTCTCGGACGAAAAGAACATCGGCCGCATCAAAGAGCTCCTCGCGCAAATGAACCAGAATTCTAGTTTACAGAAACACCTCTAAGGACAAAACGACACAATGCCTTCCGGAAGAAAAAGGAAGCGGATCAAGATCCGCACGCACAAACGCAAGAAAAAGCGCAAAGCCAGTCGTCATAAGAAGAAAATTCGCTGAGTGAACGGATTTCGAGAATCGTCCGACAATAAAATCGGATGCTTCTCAGAAATCCAGGCACTCCGCCGCTGGACACGGCCAATACAAACCGAATCCTGCTGAGCATGGCAGGAGTGAGCCTTCTGCTCGTATTCATGGATGTCCAGGCTGGAAAGCAGATTCGCGACCGCGTAGAAACCCTCCCCGACAAGATTCAGGAACAGATTCCCAGGGTGCAGTCCGGCGTATCCGGCCTCCCTGCGAAGGTTGCCTCCCTGGAGCCGCCCGTGCGTCAGTCCGCTGCTGCCATTTTTGAGGGCGCTCAATCCCGCGTGAACGCCCGGCTCCCGGTCACCCGGAGCGACGCACTTGACCGCGCCGATTCGCCGGCCCGCCCGGAAAACATGCAGGCCCCGGACGCAAGGGTCCGCGCTTCGAACGGATGGGATCTATACTTTGTATCGTTCAAGGGACGCGAGTCCATCATGGTGCGCGTTCACCGCAACTGGCCTCAGGACCACGTCTCCGTAAAGACGCTGCTGCAATATCTCCAGAAGGGACCTTCGGGCCGCGAACGCGGTCTTCTCAATCCGTTTGATTCGAGCGTGAAGCTCGTATCGCAAAACCTGGAAGAGGGAATTCTCACCCTGCAGTTTGATTCAACGCTTCTTCGCATGGGCCCGCAGGTTGTGCGCGACCGCATGGATCAGGTCCTTTTGACTATGACGCAGTTCCCCGAAATCAAGGGCGTTCGCTTTATCGTTCCGGGCGAAGACCGGCCGTATCTGGGCAAGGTGCTCCGGCGCCCCGCTCGCAAAATCACAGACATGCCCTGAGCCGCCTCCTGAGTCTGCGTTGGCCGGACCTGATTGCCGGACCTCGACTCGCCGCGTTCGCCGCCTATCGGTTCTTTCAGGATTTGGAATCGCGGATGGCGTAAAGAACCATGGCCGAGGTCGATGCGTAATCACCGAACGCAATCTTGCTTTTCATGTGATAGGCCGCTATGCGCAGCCACTTCAAGTAATCCGACGCCTTCTTGAATGATCCCCGGGATTTCAGGATCTTCGGCAAGAGCCCGAACTCAACGCCCGGAAAAAATACGACTCTCGAGAATCCCTCTTCGCCGAGAAGACGCGTGAGATTTGCGCGGGAAAAGTAATGCAGATGGCCCGGCAGGTAGTAATGGTACGCGGATCCCTGGGTGACGGCCTGGCGGCCGGCAAAGTTCGCTGTCTGAATTACAGCAAGTCCTCCCGGCCGCATGATGCGGGCAAGTTCCTGCACCGCGGCGCGCGGGTCCTCAAGATGCTCGATCACTTCAATCAGGGTAACCACGTCCACCGAACTGCTGCGAAAAATTCCATCCGTTATGCGGCCTTTGTGTGCTTCGAGCCCGCGGGCCGATGCTTCGCGCACTGCATGTTCAGATATGTCGAGGCCCTGGGACCGATACCCCATGGCCTGTGCTTCGAGTGCGAGACCTCCGTAAGCGCAGCCCACATCCAGAAAATCAGCAGGGGCAGGCACAAACTCACGGATACGGCGGAGGCGCGCGCGCCAGACGTATCGCTCGAAGGTCTCCTGCTTGCGCTCGTCTTTGTAGCCGTATTCGCTTTTGCCTGAGTAGTAGTCCTCTGTGTATAAATCCTCGATCTTTTCCGGCATGGAGACCTGACGCTCAAGGCCGCACTCCACGCATCGTTCTATGTCAAACGCCGGAGAGAATCGACTGATCGTATAACGGTAATTCATTTTGCCGCCGCAGATCGGGCAGCCGGCGGAAGCCTTCAGGGTCTTACGGCCCTGGTCCTGCAGGGCAGGGTTTTGCAGATCAGTTGCTTGCATCGAACACCCAGTGGCAGACTCTGTATTTGCTTCCCACGGGGATGCGCTCAACGTAACCCAGGGAGACATCGCAGAAGTAGTTGCGAAGCAGATCGAGCACTTCCTGGCGCGTGTAGAGCTGGAGATTTGCGCCGTCCATGTCCGGATTGTGTTTGAAATGGGTGTCTCTGTGGGCGCGCAGCGTACCAAGGAACCGGCCTCCCTGCTTGAGAATCCGCACGACCTCTTTCAGCATGCTGTCGATCATTTCGTTCGGGTTGTAATGGAGCACACCCCATGCGATGACCGTGTCCATGCTCTCTTCGGGCAGTGGAATTTCGAATCGATTGCGCTTCAGCATGCGCGATTCCAGCGGATGGAAGACCGCATATCGGAATCGCTTCCGGCAGAGCTCAAGAGCTGTTTCGCTTACATCCGTAGCATGCACTGCTTCGTAGCCGCAGTCGCGCAGAAGCGGGATGTGTCTTCCGCTCCCGCATCCGAGATCCAGGGCGCTCTGGCCCGGATGTTTTTTGAGAAGGCGCACCAGGTTCTCATCCGGATACTCCTGGACGGACTTCCGGCGGCCGTAGTGTTTGTCCCATGCGCTCTTGTTTGGCAGCACATCCGGTTTCGTTTCAGGAAGGTTATACGCTTTTGTATTCAATGGTTGTTTCCTGTGCTGCCCGGTCGGCGAGCTCAATGATTCGTTCGATTTCTGTTTCCGGCCCTGCAAGACCGAATGCTGCAAGTCTGTGGAGATTGCCGTGTTCAAGATCTGTCTGGGTTCCCGGCGGGAGAAGAGTCTTCCCGAAGATGAAGCCGGGGTTTTTCTGAAGCCAGGAAGGAAGAGCGACGAGCGCCAGATTGCCTTCGCGCGGCAGTATGTAGCGGATCACCACGCTGCGGCGTGGAATCGGAATCGCAGGCATCTGATTTTCTGTAAGAAGCGCAATCAGCCAGGAGAAGTAGTTTGTTCCTGTAGCGGCTGAGAATGCGTAATCAGCCAGAAACTCGCCTCCTGTCTCCGGAGCGCACTCGACCAGATACAGGTCGCCTTCGTCGGATAGAATGAATTCGCTTACGAAAGGCGATGTCTGCAGTTTCGAGGCGTTTACAATGTGCTGGCAGATCCTCTCGATGCGCTGCGCGGTCCGTCCGGGAGCGGAAGCCGGATAACGGTGCATGATCTCTGCGAAGAGAGGCGGTTCATTGGAGATTCGCTTGGAGGTCATGAAGATGTTCTTGTAGAGCCCGCGGTGGCACGCGCCGAGCACAGTGATCTCGGTTCCGCGAATGATCTCTTCGATGAGCCATTCGCCCTTCGCTTTGAATGCAAATGACTCACGATCTTCGCGGCTTCGCAGAATCTGCACGCCGAGCTTGCCGTGGCCGCTCACAGGACGCGCAATGATGGGACCTGGATTTTCGAGCGCGGGGAGCTCATGAAGCGTGTAGGTGCGCGGGACGAGAACGCCGCGCGCTCTCAGTTTCTCTTTGTAAGCCGCCTTGTTCTGAAAGAACTGCACGGCGCGCGATCCCGGGCCGGCCAGTCCAAGCGAGCGGGAGAGGGCAGCGCTTGAAAGCAATGCTTTTCCGTATGAGCGGGTTGCCACTCCGCGCAGGACGCCTGGAATT
>CAZUJO010000118.1:4312-5757 GCA_964619995.1 uncultured Leptospiraceae bacterium | reverse complement strand
GTTTTCGCACACTGGCAGGGCGAAGGATGCTCAGCCCGATCCTGTAATCGGCATCGGCCAGACCCGGCGCGGATTCGCTGCGATCCACGGCCACGACCTTGTAGCCGCGCGCACGGGCTGCCTCAATGAGCGGGATCTGATGGGGGCCGGCGCCCAGAGATACGAATAAATTCTGCATCTACTATGAGCTTCGGCCGGGTGACATAAAAATGTAGGCAAAATGGTTCAGGATCAGGCCGGAATGCCGATTTCTTGAATATGCTCCGTGGACTTTACACCGGCTCTTCCGGCATGATCATGAACCAGTACAGGCTGGATGTAATCTCAAACAACCTGGCGAACGTGGACAAGACAGGCTTCAAGGCCGGCGAGGCGATCTTCAAATCGTTTCCCGAGATGGTCCTGCATCGCACGCGCGAAGACGGACTCGGCTACACGCCGGCGGGCAGCTTCGATCTGGCGCCGACCGTCGGCAAGCTTGGACTCGGCTCGGAGTTCAACGAAAGCTTCACGCGATTTGAGCAGGGCGCAGCGAAACAGACCGGGAACCCGATGGATTTCATGGTCGATGACCGCGGAAACGAGCGGCCTTCGTTTTTTGTAGTTCGCACGGACAAAGGCGACCGCCTGACGCGCGGCGGATCGTTTATTCTGGATCGCGAAGGCTATCTGGTCACGCCGGATGGATTTCATCTGATGGGCGAAAACGGCCCGATCCAGGTGGCTCGCTTCAATTTTCTCGTAAAAGAAAACGGTGAGGTATGGATCAATCAGGCAGTCGGCAATGATCCAAAGGCGGGCGCAAACGAAACGTCGAATCAATGGCAGAATCCAGTGCTGCTTGACCGAATCAAGCTTCGCACGGTCGAATATCCCCGCGAACTAAAGAAAGAGGGCGCCGGGTTTTTCGCCGAGACCCCCGAATCCGGTCCTATGGTGGCGCCGGCAGAAAGAAATGATCCAACCCTGCTTCAAGGATTCGTAGAAGCGTCTAACGTCAATCTCGTAAGCCAGATGGTTGAGATGATTGAAGTGCAGCGTCAGTACGAAGCGAATCAGAAATCAGTGACCACGCACGATCAGCTTCTGGGACGCTTGATCAACGAAGTTGCGAGATAATTTGTCTCAATAGATCGCCCGCACACTGCGCGTGAACCACGTGTCCGTTCTTGATGGGCGTCTGTCTCAAAAGTTCGCCGCATCATAATTCTCCGCATGCGCGTCCCAGTCGATCAAGCGGATTGCTTTCTTAATCATGGCATGCAGCGCGCCATTCAGATTCTTCTGAAACCAGCACACATAAAGGAACGAATTCATGTCCGGATTGTCCGTGCGCGCGCCCGACCTGGATTCCAGGTTGGCTGTGAGTCTCCAGGCCGGCAGAGGTATCCTGGGCGGCGGTAGAATCAACAGTGGCTTTCCGGGCGGCATCTTCTGTGCAACTT
>CAZUJO010000118.1:0-4302 GCA_964619995.1 uncultured Leptospiraceae bacterium | reverse complement strand
GTCGCGGATCGCCTTCGAGCACTCCGGCGTATGTTGGACTTATGTGCAGGGCTGCAAGCCTAACGATTCGGCCGTCCTTGAGTTTGAAGGACATACCTCTGTCGAAAGGAATTCCTGGTTCTTTCATCTCTTTCTCCTCCGGTCGCTGGTCTAAAGAATCCGAGGATAGTATCCGGTCCGGGCGAGGTCAGTTTGTTTTTTGCGTTGGTTATTTGGAAAGGCGGCTAAAGGGTTGACGCCCTGAGCAAGTGCTGCACGGATCTCGAGGGCGAAATAAATATCACTCCGGCAAATAATCCTCCGCCAGTTCCCGTGCGGCCCCGCCGGACTCATAGAGCCGGCGGATTTCTTCATCGGAGAGTCCCGCAGACTTCAGAATGGCCGCGCCGTCTTCGCCAGGTTTGTGTGCCACGAATCCTGCGGGCAGATAGGCGCCATTGATTCTCGCATACCATGGCGCCAGATTTCGCACAGCTCCGATTCCAGGACCAACGCGTCGAAGCATTGCTGCAGAAAAGCGTATGCTTGCGGGATCGGCCCCATCTGCAGCAAGCGCGCGCCTGTGAATCGTGCGAAGCGAGTCTACCGTATGGCAGCCGATTCTCGTTCCGCGAAACTGATTCGTCCATGCAGCCGAAGTCCGGGTCCTGATTTCCTTTTCAAGCTCGCTCGGCGTGTCCGCGGACCGCGCGGCCGCAAAAACTCCGCGCTCGCTCTCGGGAACGTCAAGGAAGATCCAGCCATCCTTCGCGCGGTAAAGACCTCGCCATGCGCTTTCTCCGCGGCAGTCCTGACCTGAAGGTTCGTTTCGGATTTTCCCGGGAAAGTCATGATAGAAGAGACACTGCATCAGCGCGCTTCCCTGAACGAGGGAAGTGCAGGCTCGCTGCGGGCCCTGGTCATTCTTCTTTCGAAAAAGCGCAAGCATGACAGAGAACGCGGAGAGATAGCCCGTGATACAGTCCACGCAGGAAGCGAGCGCGTGCAGTTCGGGCTGCTCAGGGCTGCCATAGCGCGTCATGATTCCCGTGGCTGCCTGAACGACCGGATCGTACCCGGGATAGCGATCCCGCGGTCCGGCATTCGGGCCCTGAAATCCGCGCACAGAAGCCGCGATGATCTTCGGATTCGCGCGCGCCAGGTCTTCCAGTGCCGCGCCCAGTCGTGCCGGGATTCCTTTGCGGTAGTTGTGGACCACTATGTCGGCGGTCCGGGCAAGCCTCGCGAACGCCTTGCGTGCTTCTTCTTTTTTCAGATCGAGCAGAACGGACGATTTTCCCTGATTGACTTCGACTCCGAACCAGCACGTCATCCTCGGCCCAAAGTAGGGATCGGGAGCCTGTACCTTGATGACTTCGGCTCCATATTCGCCGAGCGTGCGCGCGCCCATCGGGGCGGCGACGACGCTCGAAAGATCGAGCACGCGAATTCCCTGAAGCGGCAGATCATTGCTCTGTCTCGCAGGAGCTTGCGTGCGAAGGGTCCAACGACTTTGCAGCGAAGCCAGCGATTCGGCGCGCTTCGGTGAAAATCGAAAGTCCGAAGCGTTGAGCCAGACCGCAGGTCCGCTCTGCCGCGTGCTGCCGCGGCTCGTGTCGAGTCGGATTGTCATTCCGGCAGTCTCTGCGTCTTTTTCTGCCAGCCACTCCGCAGTGCTCCTTTGCACGGCGCACGGGATTCCTTTATCGTTCAGAACCTTCTCCCATTCGGCAGCGGGTCTTGTCTTCAAGGCAGACGTTATGCGCTCACGAATCTTCTTTTTCCACGAGCGCGAGAGAAGGCTCACTTCCCAGAGATTGTTGCCTTTGCTGCGAGTTCGATACGGATCTTCGCGCACAAGCGTGCCTGAACGTTCGAGATCATCGAGTATGCCGAGCTCGCGCAACAGAGTCTCCGGCATTCTTCTGTGGTCCATGGCGAAGACGTAGAGGAGGCGGCCGTCTTTGCACTCAAATGTATCCATGAACGGCGGGAGGAGCCGGCCCATCCATTGCTGAGCGCGCCTCTGAATGCTTGCAGGCATGCGGCGCAGAATTGCGGACATGGGCCCGAGCAGAAATCGCACGAACCAGCGGGGAAGAGGGGGAATGTCGTAGCGAGGCGGCTGGTTTTCGACCTGAAACAGAATGGAGCCCATGGCCGACATCGCGCTTCCCATGAGCGAGACCTCCACGCTCTTTCCTCCGCTTTTCTCGCGGGCGAAGAGCGAAGCAACTGCAGCAGTGGCCGCGTGCACGGCTGCGTAGACGGACGGCAGCGGAAGAGCGGTGTAAACGGGATCGGGCTCGAAGATGCTCTTGACGATGTGCAGATCGGTATAGAGTCCCGAGGCCGCGCCAACAACTCCGTCCGTCCCAAAAATTCGCCGGTTGTCTGCGTCGTCCGAGGCGAACGAAGGGATGGTAATATGAACGAGCGCCGGATTCGCGGCGCGAACGGCGGTCCAGTCGATCTTCGCGCGCTCTTCGTAGGACCGGAATTGTTCGATGACAATGTCTGCGCGCCGCGCCAGGTCCTCGGCGGCCGGGTCCTCGATTTCGCCGAGGTCTCCCTTTCCCCGGTTCAGATACTCGTCTGCATCGCCCTGGCTTTCTGTTCCTGTGCAGACGACATCGGCTCCCTGTTCGGCGAGAAGCTGGGCCGCAAGCGATGAAGCGAGCGAACCCTTGAGTTCAAAAACTCTAATTCCAGTGAGCGGCAACATTGGCTGGATGCGGCGTGCTTCAATCAGAGCACGGTTCCTGTTTTTCCCGGCGCCGCGCGCCGTCGCGTCGATTTTCGCTTCTTATCCTGGAATCGACGCTTTGAGTTCGCCCGCCAGCGAAGGGTCGCCCATTGTTTCGCAACCCAGCGCAATCTGGCCGAGGAGCGTGGACATGAACTCGGTATCTTCCCATTCGTCTTGCTTCAGCTTTTGTTTGAAGATGCGCAGAAGAAACAGGCAGCTGCGATAATTGTCCTCGGCGCCGGTCGCAATTGCGAGCGCTGCGAGATCGCGTAGAACGTACGCCGTGCCGAAATGATTCCATCCAAAATGGTGAACCGCAAGCCGCAGCGCATGACGAAGGCTGCTCATCGCTTCCAGGTTGTCCGGCGTTCCAATGTTTGCCTCGCCTTCGCTGAAAAGATCAGACAGACGGGCGCGCACATGATCGGCGTCCATTGTGTCCTCTTCGGATCCTGTCTCGGTGATGAAGGGAAAGACGGTCGGATCGGGCAGGAACCCCTGCGGGATGTGCCTGGAGAATCCGCACTTGCGCTGGTCCGCGCAATCCCTGGTCACCGATGCCAGCATCATGCGATGATCGAGCGGGAAAACGAGCACAACGCTGTCATCGAACGAAACAGCGAGTTCTTTGCCGGTAGCAAATGCCGCTTCCACCGCTTGCGGAATATCTTGCAGTCCTGTTTTCGCCGCGCACTGAACTGCGTCTCCATCCGAGTAGCCGAGGACAACATGCATTCTGCTTGCATCTTCCGCGTACGGAACTTCAAGGAGAATCCAGCGTGCTTTCTTCTGCGGTTGGGCCACCGGCAGAATATGGAGTGTTCTCTGGCGCCGGCAAGCAATTCATTTCATCGGGCGCCGGGAAACTGTTGACGGTCGCCCAGTAATGAATCATATGGTTAATTAACCATATGGTTCATTGAGGTGATATGAGCAGAGTAAGAGTGGCCGCATTTTCTGTTTCTATGGACGGTTTCGGCGCGGGTCCTGAGCAGAGTCTCGAAAATCCCATGGGGGTCGGCGGCATGGGCCTGCATCAGTGGGTGTTCCCGACGAAGTTCTTTCAGGAAATGCATCTCCCAGGCGGTCAGGGCGACGGCACGACGGGCGTGGACAATCAGTTTGCAATCCGGTCTTTCGAAAACGTCGGCGCCTGGATTCTCGGCCGCAACATGTTCGGTCCAATCCGCGGAGACTGGGGAGATAAGTCCTGGAAGGGATGGTGGGGCGATAACCCGCCGTATCACGTTCCTGTGTTTGTTCTGACGCATCACGCGCGCGAACCTCTCGTCATGGAGGGCGACAATACATTCTACTTCGTAACGGACGGTCTTGAGAGCGCTGTTCAGCAGGCGAAGAAAGCGGCGAAAGGCAAGGATGTGCGGATTGGCGGAGGTGTTCAAACCGTGCGCACCGGCCTTGCGAAGGGACTGATCGACGAAATGCATCTCGCATTTTCGCCAGTGCTTCTTGGAAAGGGCGAGAATCTGATGTCAGGTCTCGATCTGCCTGCCATGGGATTCAGGACCGTTGACCATGCGATGGGCGAAGGCGCGCTCCACGTGATTCTAACG
>CAZUJO010000117.1:0-9584 GCA_964619995.1 uncultured Leptospiraceae bacterium | reverse complement strand
GCGCTTTTGCTTAGTCGTACAGCATCTACTCGGTCCATTCCGCAAGGTGTCTGGCTTTCAATATGCCGCCGTGCGCTGTGTCGCGTTCCACAAGGGGCACATCGGCACGCGTAACAGATTGCTCGCGCCTGAGTCCGGTAAACCACAGACTCACGCCGGAAAGAGCCCGCCGCAGCGGCTCGACCTTTCTCACGTGGCAGCACTCTTTGCGGTTTTCGATGCTTTCATAAAAAGAAAACGGACCCTTCGTGCGCAGAAGCTTCTCCACCGCCGCCGCCTCCGGGAAATAGACCTCGAATTCGAAACCGTATTTCTGGCGGCAGTCTTCGAGCACCTGGTAGGTCTCCTCGGGAAGACGGCCCGTATCGAGAACGAATGCGCGGGGCTTCCGGCCGACTTCCCTGGCAGCATCGGCCAGCAGATGCAGCAGAACTGTGTCCTCGATTCCGCCGCTGCAGGCGAGAACCGTATGTTCCGGGTCGATCCGGTAAAGTTTCCGGACGATCTCCGGCGCTTCGAGACCGGCCAGTTCCTGATTTAAGGCGTTCGGTTCCAATTAAATTCCTATTATTTTGATATGAATACTTAAATTAGCTTGCGCCCGTCGCGTCAATCCAAAATCCTGCTTTTGTGCATATGGGGTGCACAGGCATGGAACTATCGAAAAACGAGAAACTGAAGCAAGACTCGCGATTTCTGCGGGGAAACATCGCCGACGAGCTCAAGAACGCAGCGCCGGCTTTTGAAAAAGACACAACTCTTCTATTAAAATTCCACGGTATGTACCAGCAGGACAACCGGGACGCCCGCGTTAAGACGGAAGGCGCCACGGAGAAAAGTCACTCACTGATGATCCGCGGCCGGATTCCGGGCGGACGTTTGAATACCGAGCAGTATCTCGTCTGGGACGAGCTTGCCTCCCGCTATGGAAACGGCTCCATGCGCGTCACGACGCGGCAGTCGATCCAGCTGCATGGAATCCTGAAGCGCGACATCAAACAGACGCTGCAGAAGATCCATACCGCGCTGCAGTCCACAACCGGAGCATGCGGTGACATTGTCCGGAATGTTACGCAGGCTGTAAACTTCCTCGCTGACCCGCAGCTCGCAGCGCTCGACGGCGTGGCCCAGCTTCTGTCGGATCACTTTCGCGCTCGCTCGCGCGCATACGCGGAGGTATGGCTCGATGATGAAAATGTCTCCGCGCCCGAAGAAGAGCCGATCTACGGCGACCGCTACCTGCCGCGGAAATTCAAAATGGCTGTGACGGCCGCCGGAAACAACAGCATCGATCTGTATACAAACGACATGGGAATTGTTTCCACGTTTGAGGGACCAGAAATCACCGGACACTTTGTCTTCGCAGGCGGCGGACTCGGAAGAACACACCGCAACGTGAAAACCTACCCGCGCCTTGCCGACAACCTCGGATGGGTCAAAGCATCGGCGCTCATCCCGGTTGCGGAAGCGATCGTTACCATTCACCGCGACTTCGGCGATCGAAACGACCGGAAGCATGCGCGCTTGAAATATGTTCTCGAAGAAAAAGGCGTCGAGTGGTTTCGCGCGGAAGTCGAAAGAAGATCCGGCGTGAAATTCGAAGCGCGCGAACTGCCCGCGTGGAAAACGCCCGAGTATCTCGGATGGCACAAGGCGAAAGACGGAACCTGGAGCCTGGGACTGCATATCCTTTCCGGACGAATCGTGGACACTGCGGAACAAGCTTTGAAGAGCGCTCTTCGCACAGTCATTCGCGACTATCGTTTGAATTCGCAGCTCACGCCGGACCAGGATCTGGTCCTTCTCGGAATCCGCGAGCAGGATCGATCCGCGATTGAAGAGGCTCTAAAATCGCGCGGAGTGAAAATTGAAGCGCCCGACAGCCTCTACTCGAAAGCGCTCGCATGCCCTGCCCTGCCGACGTGCAGCCTTGCCATTGCAGAAGCAGAACGTTATCTGCCGTCTCTTTTGCCCGTGATCCAGCGCACTCTTGCGAAACACGGCCTGGAAGACCGCGCGCCTGTGGTTCGCATGACTGGATGCCCGAACGGCTGCGCACGACCCTATTCTGCGGAGCTCGGACTTGCGGGACGCAGCATGAATCTCTACGGCATCTACGTAGGCGGCGACTATGAAGGAACCCGCCTGACGCGCGAACTCTCTGACAGCGTCGCCGTGCAGGATCTCGAGGGTGTGTTCGACCGGCTCTTTGCCATGTGGAAAGAGCGCGCACCGAATGAAAGATTCGGCGATTTCGCCCACCGAACTCCTCTTGAGGAACTCCAGAAGGCGCTTCCTGGGAGCGCCTCATGATCGATCATCTCAGGCAGCTCGAAGCAGAAGCCATCTACATCCTGCGCGAAACAGCCGCGCAGTTTGAAAGACCCGCGCTCCTTTTTTCGGGCGGAAAAGACTCCATCACGCTCGTGCATCTTTCGCTGAAGGCATTTCGCCCCGGGAAATTTCCATACCCGCTCGTGCACATCGATACAGGGCACAACTTCCCGGAGGCCATCAGCTACCGGGATCAAATGGCGGCTGACGTCGGCGAAAAGTTGATTGTGCGAAACGTTCAGGATTCCATCAACCGGGGAACCGCAGTCGAAGAAAAGGGCCGGTTTGCAAGCCGCAACACCCTGCAGACCGTCACGCTGCTTGAGACCATCGAAGAGTTCAGATTCGATGCGTGCATCGGCGGCGCAAGGCGCGATGAGGAGAAAGCGCGGGCCAAGGAACGGATCTTTTCTGTGAGAGATGCGTTTGGTCAGTGGGACCCGAGGCTTCAAAGGCCGGAGCTCTGGAATCACTACAATGGCAAAATACAGCCGGGCGAAAACGTGCGCGTGTTTCCTCTGAGCAACTGGACCGAACTCGATGTATGGAACTACATACGACTCGAAAAGATTCCTCTTCCAAGCCTCTACTTCACGCACCGCCGCCAGGTTTTTGAGAAAGACGGGATTCTCTTCCCGGTTTCCGATTTCATTCAGCTTGAGGATGAGCCTGTTTCCGAAACAGAAGTTCGATTTCGCACGGTCGGTGATATGACGTGCACGGCGGCAGTTGCTTCGCGCGCCGCATCCATCGACGAAATCATCAGCGAAATCAAGTCGAGCAATACGACGGAGCGCGGATCGCGGCTCGATGACCGGCGGTCCGAATCGGCCATGGAAGACCGGAAACGATCCGGCTATTTCTAGGGCGTTCCAGGTTCCGGGTCGGTCAAAAAACGGAGACAGAATTATATGGAAATTTTAAGATTTCTTGCGGCAGGAAATGTGGACGACGGCAAAAGCACGCTCATCGGGCGGCTTCTGTACGACTCCAATTCGCTTCAGAAAGACCTCGTTGAGAACATTGAGAAAGCCAGCCAGAAGCTCGGCACGGACTTCAACCTGGCGCTGCTGACAGACGGCCTGAAAGCAGAGCGCGAACAGGGCATCACAATCGATGTTGCTTACAAATACTTCGCGACTGCGAAGCGGAAGTTCATCATCGCAGACTGCCCGGGCCATGTGCAGTACACGCGCAACATGGTCACCGGCGCTTCGACCGCCGATCTGATGATCCTGCTTGTGGACGCGCGCAAAGGAATTACAGAGCAGACCCGGCGTCACTCGGCGGTAGGATCACTCCTCGGCATTGAGCACTTCGCTGTCTGCATCAACAAGATGGATCTGGTGAACTACGATCCTGCTGTATACAATGCGATCGTTGATGAGTACAAACGAATGGCCGTCGACCTGGACCTGCGGGACATCCAGTTCATTCCGGTCAGCGCGTCTCTGGGCGAAAACGTGGTTCGCAGGTCTGAGAAGATGCACTACTACAAAGGACCGGCGCTGCTCGAATACCTTGAGACCGTGAAACCTGAGAAGGATGCAGCCGCCCTTCCGTTTCGCATGCCCGTCCAGGGCGTCATTCTTCCCCGCGACGGACAGATGGACCGTTATTTCAGCGGCCAGATCGCTTCGGGACGCGTGCGCGTCGGCGACCGTGTTGAGCTGCATCCCGGCGGAACTACGACCATTACCGGGATCCGCCTCATGGACGAAACTCTCGAAGAGGCCTGCGCACCCCAGTCGGTTTCCGTCCAGATCGCGGACGATATCGATATCGCGCGCGGCTGCCTGATCAGTTCGGGCGGCGAAACGGAGGTAGCCGATCAGATTACGGCGCACATCTGCTGGATGGACGCAAAGAAGCTGCGCGCGGGCGCGAAATACACGATCCGGCACACGACGAACTTCCTGAAGTGCCAGGTTCAGGCGATCGAATACAAGATGGACATGGGGACCCTGGGCAAAACGGAAACCGATGAGCTGGGAATGAACGACATCGGCCGCATTCGGATTCGCCTGGCCCGGCCCGTCCACTTTGATCCCTACCGGATGAACCGCTGGACTGGATCTTTTATCCTGATCGACGATACGAACCAGACAGCAGGCGCCGGAGTCATCGAGGCCGTCTGATTCTCTCTCGACTTTCGCCAGGCGCATTCTACATTGGGCCTGGATGAAACTCGAAAAAGAGCCGCTTGCCCCCGGACGCACATACAAACCGGTCGAGCCCTTTTCCGCGAAGGTCCTGGAGAATCGTCCGCTCACCGAAGGCGAGGACGAGGTCCGACATCTCGTCATCGATCTTACGGGAAGCGATCTCCAGTACCGCGAAGGTCAGTCGCTCGGGATCCTGCCTCCCGGCGTTCAAGAGAATGGACGCCCGCAAAAGCTTCGCCTGTACAGCATCGCGTCTCCGCGCGGCGGTGACGCTTCGCATCCGGGCACCGTCAGCCTCTGCGTAAAACGGCTGATCGAAAAGAAAGAAGACGGCTCCATCTATCGCGGCGTCGCGTCGAACTACATCTGCGATTTGAAACCCGGCGATCCCGTCCCGGTGACCGGGCCGGTCGGAATGCACTTCCTTCTTCCGAAAGATGACCGGACGAACATTGTCATGATCGCGACCGGAACCGGAATCGCGCCCTTCAAATCATTTGTGGAACACATCTACCGGGAAAGAACAGAACCCTGGCGCGGAACCGTGACTTTATTCTTCGGAGCCAAGTACCGCAAAGAGCTGGTCTACTGCAATCATCTGAACCATGAGCTCAAGGCATTCGATCATCGGCCGAACTTCCAGCACGTCTGCGCCATCTCGCGCGAGGAAATCAATTCCCAGGGCGGACGCATGTACGTGCAGCATCGCATGGCAGAGCATTACGGCGCGCTTGAGCAATTGATGAAGGACGATAACTTCGCAATTTACATCTGCGGCCTGAAAGGCATGGAAACTGGGATCGAAGATGTGTTCCGGGAGCGAATGGGGGCAGCCGCGTGGGAAGAGAAAAAGCAGCAGTACAAGAAAGACGGCCGATGGATCGTGGAAGTCTACTGATGAGCGGTCGGCTCCGCAGAATCGCTCTGGCCCTCATCCTGCTTGCGGCGCCTGCTGCCAGTTATGCGCAAATCGTTGATCTGACCAGAATTTGCAGCCAGCCGGAAGAACAAAGCTGCGTGTCCTGGGTTTACCGCAAGGGCTTTGATTCAGCGGTCTTTGGCCTGAATCCAGCGGAAATCGGACAGCAGGGCTGGAAGCAGATCAAGCAATTTCCCGTATGGATGTCGAAAGAGGATCCCGCCGCGGGGACAACATTTGAGACGTACACGTTCGTTGCATACTTCCAGGCATCTCCGACCCTTCTCTCCCAGAAACAACCCGGCATCGCCTTCCAGGAAATAGGCGAAGCTTTTGAAATCTATATCAACGGAAATCTGATTGCGCAGGAAGGAGTCGTCAAAGACGGAAAAATCACCCTGCACCGCACGGTCCGAGACGCCATCTACGAATTTGACCGCGGCTACCTGCAGCCAGGCACGAACCAGCTCGTCGTCAAGATCCAGGGGGATCCAAGGTTCGATCACACCGGTTTCTATGCAGTGCGCGGCTATAAAATAGATTCATTCGCAGGCCTCTCTTCATCGCGCGAAGACAGAATCGGCCTGGTTCTCATTTCTCTCTACCTGTTCGTAGGCATCTACCACCTGCTGCTTTTCTGGAAACGCAAGCAGGACCGCTACAACCTCTTCTACGCGTTATTCGCCATTCTTCTTTTCGTGTATTTGATGACCCGGCACTACGTGATCTTTGAACTCCCGGTGGACACGCGGGACATTCAGCGGGTTGAACTCGTGGTGCTCTACACTCTGGGGCCGTGGCTGGTTCTCTTCTTCGACGATCTTTTTCTCTCAAAACTGCGCAAGCTTTCTGTGGGGATGGCCATATCTGGCGGTGTATTGTCTTTCGTTACGTTGTTTTTGCCGATGCACCTGGCCGAGGTGGTCCTTCGCGTATGGCAGATAACGGTGCCATTCATGATGGGCTACGGCGTTTATCAGCTCATCTCGGCAATGCGCGCGAAAAACCGGGATGCCTGGCGTCTTCTCGCAGGAATGATCATCTTCATGGTCGGCGCGATTTTCGACATCCTCGACTCGGCCAGCTTTCACACAGGCCTGACGCTCACAAAATACTCTTTCTCGATTTTCGTGATTGGAATTGCCGTGATCCTGGCGAACCGCTTCATGCGCGTTCACAACTCGGTCGAGGAACTGAACGAAACACTGGAGCGCAAGGTCGAAGACCGCACGCGTGAACTCAGCGAAACACTTGCCACCGTGCAGGCGATGAAGACCCAGCAGGACGGCGACTACTTCCTCACTTCTCTTTTGATCTCGCCTTTGAACGCAAACCGCGCGGACAGCCGCGTGTTCGGCGTCGAAACGCTGGTGAGCCAGAAGAAGAAGTTCCGCTTCAAAAAATGGGAAGCAGAGATCGGCGGCGACATTGTCACCGCGCACAACATCATTCTGGCCGGGAAACGTTATGTGGCATTCCTCAACGGCGATGCGATGGGAAAATCGATCCAGGGAGCGGGCGGAGCGCTTGTGCTCGGAACGGTCTTCAAATCGCTGATAACGCGCACACAGAGTTCGCCCGTGATCCAGAGCCGCATGCCGGAACGCTGGTTGAAGGAGTGTTTTCTCGAACTGCAGAATACGTTCGTTTCTTTCGACGGCACCATGCTCATTTCGGCTGTGATGGGTCTGGCCGATGAGTCCACGGGACTTGTATATTTCATCAACGCAGAGCATCCGTGGATCGCCGCCTACTACCGGGAGAAGGCATCCTTCATTGAGTCAGAGCTGGCGCTGCGAAAGATCGGCGTATACGGCCTCGAAGGAAACCTCTCTGTCAAGACCTACCAGATGCGCCCCGGTGAAGTGCTGATTCTTGGTTCGGACGGACGCGATGACCTGGCCATGAACGTGGACCAGGAAGGCAAACGCCTCATCAATGAAGACACAGAGCTCTTCCTGCGCCTTGTGGAAGCTGGCAGGGGCGATCTGCAAAAGATCTTCGAATCGATCGAAAAGGCCGGGGAAATCATCGATGACGTGACCCTCATGCGGATCGGATACCTTGAGGACGGTCCGTTTGAGAAAGCGCCCCCGGGAGAAGAGTGCAGGAAGAATCTCGAGTTCGCGCGCGAACAGGCTGCGTCGGAAAAACACGCGGACGCGGCCATCTACTACAGCCGCGCCGTAACCGATCCGAACTGCCCGCCCGAAGCCTATCTTGAACTGGCCCAGGCGCACATAAAGCTGAAAAACTTCGCGGAGGCATACGACGCGGCCAGACGTTATGCGTCATTGGATCCGCAGAATCCAGAGGGCTACTACCTGAGCTCCTATGCGGGCAAGCTGGCGGGCAACTACAACCGCGCGGCCGACTTCGGCGAATGCCTCAGGCTGCGCGATCCGCGCAACGTGCGAAATCTCGTGAACCTGGCCGACACGTACCGGGCTGCCGGAGACAAAGCCAGAGCAGCCAAGATTGTGGACGAGGCTCTTGAGCTCGACGCAGGAAATGAAAACGCAAAGCGCGTGAAAGCTCTCCTGTAGTTCGTACGGAAAGATCAGATCGAATAATCGTCCGCGAAGACCGCGGAGTTACGCGCGGAAACGAAGACCGCATCGCCGGCGCGCAATCCGATTGCCTTCAGCTGCTCGTGACTGAGCTGAACTTCCACAATCTCGCCCCCGTCGCGCTTCACCTCGACGCGCGCCACGGCCCCGGCCGCATTCGCATGCACTACAACACCCTGAAAAAGAGCATCGGCCGGGGCCTCTCTGTGAATCTCAAGTTCATGAGGCCGCACATAGATCAGCGCATGTCTGTCTCTCGATCCATCCGCGCTCAGTTCCGTTCCACCCAGCTTGATTTTGCCCTGCTCCACCCGGCCGCGGAACAAATTCACGTTGCCGAGAAAATCAAATACGAACGGAGTCGCAGGCCTCGAATAGACATCCGAAGGAGTTCCTTCCCTACCCTTCCCTGATTCATCACGACGACACGGTCGGATACTTCGAGGGCTTCGTCCTGATCGTGCGTCACAAAGAGACTCGTCACCTGAATCTCGTCATGAAGCCGGCGCAGCCAGCGCCGCAGCTCACGGCGGACTCCTGCATCGAGCGCGCCGAACGGCTCATCGAGCAGAAGCACGCTGGGCTCCACCGCAAGAGCGCGCGCAAGCGCCACACGCTGGCGCTGACCGCCGGAAAGCTGGCTCGGATAACGCTCTGCAAGCCGGTCGAGCTGCACGAGTTTTAAGAGTTCACGCACGCGCTTATCGATGGTTTGTTTATCCGGCCGCGTTTTTCGCGGACGAACGCGCAGACCAAACGCGACATTTTCAAATACCGACATATGTCGAAACAGAGCATAGTGTTGAAACACAAATCCAACCTGACGCTCGAGGACGCTTCTGTCTGCGGCGCTCTGGCCGTTGAAAAGGATATCGCCCGAATCCGGGACTTCAAGCCCCGCAACAATTCGCAGAAGGGTCGTTTTACCGCAGCCGGAAGGCCCAAGAAGAGATACAAGTTCGCCTGACGGGACATCGATGTTCACTGAGGAAAGGGCCTGGTAGTTTCCGAATCGCTTGCTGAGGTTCTTCACTTCAATTCGCATTTTCTGCTCTCCTCCGCTCATTGGCCTGTTTCTTTTCGAGAAACGTCTTTAGAAAGAGCGTGACCACACCCAGGACAGCCAGCAGCGACGCCACCGCGAAGGATGCGGCAAAATTGTATTCATTATATAAAATTTCCACATGGAGCGGAATCGTGTTCGTCAGACCCCGAATGTGGCCCGAAACGACGGAGACCGCGCCAAATTCACCCATGGCCCGCGCGTTGCACTGAATGACTCCATAGAGCAGCGCCCAGCGCAGATTCGGAAGAGTCACCCGCCAGAAAATTGAAAAACCACGGGCGCCGAGCGAATAGGCCGCCAGCTCTTCTTCGTTGCCCTGCGCCTCCGCGAGCGAAATGAGTTCGCGCGCGACGAATGGAAATGTAACGAACACCGTGGCAAGGACCAGCCCGGGGAGAGCAAAGATGATCTTGATATCATGTTCCTGAAGCCAGGCGCCGAACCATCCCTGAAGGCCGAATATGAGGACATAAATCAGGCCCGAGATGACAGGCGAAACAGAAAACGGCAGGTCGATCAATGTCAAAAGC
>CAZUJO010000116.1:7033-9664 GCA_964619995.1 uncultured Leptospiraceae bacterium | reverse complement strand
TGGTGGCACTGGCGACCTTGCCAAGCGCAAGATTCTTCCCGGCCTTTACCGCCGGGCCGATTGACCGCCCGGAACTTTTCCTCAAGGACTTGCGCGCTGACGCGCCGTTCAAGGCCGAAGACGGCCTGGCCGGCGGCGAACGCCTGGCCGGCGGCATTTTTGCCAAGTTCGTCCTGGCCGATGCGCTGGCTTTCATTGCGCTCAATCCGGCCAACGCTGAGCAGATCCATTCAGCCGGCTGGCTGTGGCTGGCCGGAGCCTCTTTCCTTCCAACCGCGTGCGCCAGATATGACGCACAGGCGGGCGCCTATGGACTTCTCCTGCTCGCGGCGGGCCGAACCGTTCCTTCCTACATGATCTCCATAAGTGTTTCCGGCTACAGCGGCGGCGCCGGTTTTGTGGTCACAAATCAGTCCACCGGAGAATCGATTTCTCCCACGGCCAACGGAAGCTTCGCATTCTCCACACTGACGGCGCAGGGATCGCCTTACAACGTGCAGGTTACAGGACAGCCGACTTCTCAGAATTGCACCGTGTCGGCCGGAAACGGAATCATGGGCGGCGCAGCGATCATTCTCGCAGTCAATTGCGGACCCGGCTTCACAATCGGCGGCACCGTCTCGGGTTATACGGCGAGCACGGGCGCGCTGGTTCTAAAAGAAACAAACAGCGGACAAACCACCAGTCTCTCGGCGAACGGCGCCTACTCATTCCCCACCACGTGGGCCAACGCGGCCAGCTACACAGTCACGGTTCAAACGCAGCCCACGAACCCCTGGCAGAACTGCACCGTCAGCAATCCGTCCGGCACGATTTCCGGCGCGAATGTAACAAATGTAAACCCTACGTGTTCTTTACTATCGTTCAACGTGATCGCTGATATCACAGGCCTCGGCGGCGCGACCGGACTCGTTCTCACGAACTCCTCCAATGGAAACACGGTTTCCGGCATGAGCACGGACGGATCCTACACATTCTCAACCGCCGTGACAAGCGGGTCCGCATACAACATCCAGGTTACGACCCAGCCAACCGGGAAGACCTGTTTTGTTTCCAGCGGATCGGGCACCATGGCCGGCGGCAACGTAAACGTAAGTGTAAACTGTTCCACCAACCCGACGATAGGCGGCAGCATCAGCGGCTTCTCCGCGGGAACCAATCTGGTTCTGAAGGAGAATGTAAGCGGACAAACAGCAACGCTTGCGGCCGGAGCCACATCGTTCACGTTCGCTTCGGCCGTCGCCGTGGGAAGCAGCTACAATGTAACCGTGCAGACACAGCCCACAAATCCCTGGCTGACCTGCACACCGGGCAGCAATACCGGAACAGCAAACGCGGATGTAACCACCGTCACGATTACATGCGTTCCGAACACGTACACCGTGGGAGTCAGCATCACAGGCCTCACCGGGACCGGAATTGTTTTTACAAACCTTACAGACAGCCAGACGTTAAGCGGCATTACCGCGGACGGAACTTACACGTTCGCTTCCGCACTCAACAGCGGGTCCAATTACAATGTATCGATCACCACGCAGCCGAGCGGGCAGAGCTGCAGTGTCACGAGTCCGAGCGGCACCGTTGCCAATGCAAACGTGACCCTTACCGTTACCTGCGGATACACAATCGGCGGAACCATCACGGGATACACGGGGAGCGGCCTGATCCTTGCGGAAAGTGTGAGCAGCCAGACCGTAACGGTGACGTCCGGATCCACGTCTTACACATTCGCAGCGGCCGTGGCGAATTCTGCCTCCTACAATGTAACCGTGAACACGCAGCCGTCCTCCCCCGCGCAGCTGTGCACGGTCGCAAACGGATCGGGCACAATCTCGAGCGCCAGCGTAACGAATGTGAATATCACCTGCTCGACTCCGAAGCGGCTCTTCATCACGGCGACCACAACGTCCGGAAATGCTGGGGGCATCAGCGGAGCTGACTCGATCTGCAATGCCGACGCCAACAAGCCGAATGCAAGCACATACAGGGCCGTGATCGTCGACGGAACAAACCGACAGGCATGTTCGTCGGGCAATTGTTCCGGCGGCGCATCCGAGAACATCAACTGGGCGCTGCTGCCAAACCAGGTTTATACCCGCGCAAACGGAACGACCATTATTCTGACGACGGATGCTTCAGGCATCTTCACGTTCGGCACTCTCACAAACACCATTGGCACCGGATCTACGACGTACTGGACGGGCCTGAATACAAACTGGACCACAGGGTCAACGGGATCGAGCAAGCTCTGCGACAATTCCGCATCCCCCTGGCAGGACGGCGGCGGCGGCGGAAACAGAGGCCAGCGCGGCTCTGAAAACCAGACGAGCTCAAGCGCGATCTCCAGCGGCAACACAGTCTGCTCGAGTTCGTTGAATCTCCTCTGCGCGGAACAGTAACGTTATTCGACGTAGAGAAGAAAACCTTTCAAATACTCGCCTTCGGGATAGAATACGCTCACTGGATGATCCCAGCTCTGGCGGTGCGATTCCAGAATCTTTACATCGCGGCGCGCCTCAAGGGCGGCCTGAAAAATGATCTTCCTCAAAAGACTGTCATCGACGGGATGCGAACAGGAACTCGTAAGAACAAAACCGCCTTTCTCCACATTCTGAAACGCCAGCCTGTGAA
>CAZUJO010000116.1:0-7023 GCA_964619995.1 uncultured Leptospiraceae bacterium | reverse complement strand
CAAACGCAGGAGGATCCAGAACAATGATATCGAAAGGATCCTCAGTTTTTCTTAAATATTCGAAAACATCGGCGCATTCAAATCCGTGCGCGTCCAGCCTCAGATGATTCAGGCCAAAGTTCTCACGCGCGAGGTCCACGGCCTTCTGGGACACGTCCACAGAAACGACGCGGGATGCGCCTCCGGCGGCGGCGTACACACTGAAGCCCCCTGTGTAGCAGAAGCAGTTCAAAACGCGCCGGCCTTTTGAAAGTCCCCGCAGCAACTGTCGATTCTCTCTCTGGTCCAGAAAAAATCCCGTCTTCTGAGAACCTTCAAATTCAACGCGAAACGAAAGTCCGTTCTCCTGGATCACCGCGACGTCCCCCTCTCCAAGAAGCCATTCAGGCTTCTCCTGCGTGTCGGGCTCTCCGGATCCGCGCGGAACAGGCTTCTGGTACAGGCCAGCCACCGGCAGACTGCGTTTTTTTGCCGCGGCAGAAAAAGCGCGTACGAGAGCATCTCGCTGTCTCTGCATTCCCGTAGTCGAGATCTGCATGACCCAGCAGGAATCATAACGATCCAGAGTCACACCGGGAAGATGATCGGACTCTCCCTGCACGGCGCGCCATGCGTTGCCGTCTAACGGTAGACTCTGCCGCATAGCAAGCGCATTTGTAAACTTCTCCACGGCCCAGGATTCGAAATCCGTTTCTTCGGGAGTCTCAGCGAACCACAACATTCGGCCGGCGAGCGAAGATCCCTTCCGGAAGCAGCCGCAGCCCAGATACTCCCCCGAGTGACTGCGCACGGAGAGAATATCCCCGTCCGCAAACTCCGGAAACTTTGCAACTGCGCCTGAAAAAATCAGCGGATGCCGCTGCCGGATGGACTTGTCTCTGCCGGGCGAGAGGGTAATCTGGGGACGCTTGCTCACAAGCGCAAAGAGCTGGACGTACGCAGGCCGTCAAACGATTGACTGACGATGCCGCGCCTCACGCGCTTTTTTGTAAAATCCGCCCTTGTGTTTCTTGTGCTCGCTCTTTCGTGCGGCGGCCTTCTTCATCTGGATTTTGCCTTCGCGGAAGTTGCCGCGCTCCGGCCCGTATTCTACCACCTGTTTCTTGTCGGGTTTGTGACGCAGCTGATCTTCGGCATTTCCTACTGGATGTTTCCGCCGCTTTCACGCGAATCGGCACGCGGACGCGAATGGATCGGCTGGTGCAGTTACGCCGCGCTGAATACCGGCCTCGCGCTGCGTGTGTGCGGCGAACCGCTTTCCGTTTTTCAGCCCGGTCTGGCTGCACGACTGCTCCTGGTTTCCTCTGCGGTCCTTCAGCTGGCTGCAGTGCTCCTCTACACAACGCTCATCTGGAATCGCGTGAAGGCAAAATAGAATGCCGCCGTTGAGTGTAATCTGGATTCGCCTGTCCCTGCTCTACCTGACGGCAGGGTCAACCCTGGGCGCCTGGCTTCTGGCAGCGAAGGGAGGGAACGGCTTTCCGGACAGCCTGCGAAACGTTCACCGCGAGATCATGCTGGCCGGATGGATTCTGCAGCTGGTCATGGGAACCGCTTACTGGATCCTGCCGCGGGTTCGCGGAGAAAGAGGCCGGGTCCTTGAGGCCAGGATCGCCTTCGTTCTGTTAAATGCCGGGATTCTCTCCGCCACTGCGGGCCATGGACTCGCGCAGAGCACCCTGGTCGCTGCCGGACATTTCCTGTATGCGGCAGGGGCTGTTTCCTTTGCCCGGCACGCATGGCCCAGAATCAGCTCAATTCCCGAAACGGAACGTTAGGCGATCAGGATAATCCGAGCGCGCGGCCGCCCTGGTAGATCAACAGTGAGAATACATACGCCAGGGTCGTCATGTACGTGAACATGAAAAGGGCCCAGCCCCAGCTCTGCAGCTCCCGTTGAACCGTCACGACCGTGCTCATGCACTGACAGCAGAGCGCAAAGAAAACCATGAGAGTGACGGCCAGCAAAGGAGTAAACAGCGTCGAACCATCGGCGCGTTTCTCAAGCGCCATCCGCTCACGCAGAGAATCTGTTTCCTCCGCGTTGGTCTTTCCCACGCTGTAAATGATACCGAGCGCGGAAATGATAACTTCGCGCGCCGGGAAGGCCGCGAGGACGCCGACGGTGATTTTCCAGTCAAAGCCGAGAGGCGAAAAGACAGGCTGGATGGCCTTGCCTGCGCGGCCAAGATAACTCTGTTCCAGATACTGCGAATCCGCCTCGAACTGGGCCGCAGTAAATATTCCCTGTTTCTCTTCTTCGCTGAGAGGCTTGATCTTCGACTGGGATTCGATCATCGCAGCCGCTTTTTCGTCCGCACTGTTCTGGATTTCTGCGGGGCGCGGGAAGTAGCTCAGAGCCCAGATGACAACGGACATCGCGAAGATCACAGTTCCCGCGCGCATGAGAAATCGTTTGGCGGCATCGTAGACGCGGAAGAAAACATTTCGGTAGTGGGGCATGCGATAGGGCGGCATCTCGAGTACAAAAGGCACGGCGGGCGTTTTTAGAAGTCCGCGGTTTAAGACCCACGCGACGGGCAGAGCAATCAAAAGGCCCATTGCATGCATGGCGAATAACGTGAACGCAGCCCATCCAGCGCCGAACCGGGGCTCAATGAAGGCTCCAATCAGAAGCAGATACACCGGCAGACGGGCAGAACAGGACATGAGAGGCGAAACAAGAATCGTCGTCATGCGTGCCCGAGCATCCGGAATTACGCGGGATGCCATCACGCCCGGAACAGCGCATGCGAAACTCGAGAGCATGGGAATGAACGCGCGGCCGTTCAGGCCCGACCAGGCGAGGAGCTTATCCATGAGAAACGCTGCGCGAGCGAGATATCCGGAGTCTTCGAGAACGGCAATGAACGTGAAAAGCAGAATGATCTGCGGAAGAAAAACGATTACAGAACCAACGCCGCCGATGATTCCATCCGATACGAGGCTTGCAAGCATCGGAGACGATGCAAGGTGCGCCGATGCGGACTGTCCCAGCCAGTCAAAAGAACCGGAAATTGCATCCATCACAGGTCCGGCCCAGGTATAGATGGACTGGAACACGAGATACATCACGGCAACGAATGAGGCAAGGCCGAACACTTTGTGCGTCAGGATGCGGTCCAGCTTCTGCGTGGTGCGATTTCGCTCTTCGCCGACCGTCCGTTTTTCAACTTTGTCAACGATCTGACTGGCCCAGCGGTAGCGTTCCGTTGTAACCGTGCCGGGATCGATTCCAGCCGTTTCTTTGCGCGCTTCTTCGATGGCGCGGACGGCTCCCGGCTTCCCTTCGAAAGCGCGCAAAAGCGGATCTTGCGGAAACAGAATCACGTTCCGCGTTTCGAACTTATTGAGCGGCAGGTATTCTTTGAGCCGGTCATTGAGAACGGAGACAGCTTTTTCAAGCTTGCGCGGGTAGGAAAACGCGGCGCGGGCTACAGGCCGGTCTCGCAGAGCGCTGGTTATGCGCATCTTGAGGGATTCGATTGTATCGAGATCTTTTCCAATCACAGGAACGACCGGCACCCCAAGCTGCTTTTCCAGCGCATCTACATTCAGTTCGACTCCGGCCTCATCTAGAAGATCCGTCATGGTCAGAGCGACAATGACAGGAATTTCCAGCTCCACAAGCTGGCTGTAAACAAGCAGGTTGCGCTTCAGGTTTGTTGCATCGGCCACATATACAACGAGATCCGGCCGCGCTTCGCCGGGAATTCTCCCCATGAGAGCATCGGAAGCCAGTTGCTCATCAGGAGAGGCCGCTTTCAGACTGTAAAGTCCTGGAAGATCGAGAACATCAAAGAGCACATCACCGCGCGCCGCCGTTCCGATTTTCTTTTCTACCGTCACTCCGGGGTAATTCCCGACGTGCTGGCGGGTACCGCAGAGTCCGTTAAACACGGTCGTCTTGCCGGTGTTCGGGTTTCCAATGAGGGCAATGAGCGGGCGAGCATTCAGCGTCTTCATGATTCCACCTGGATCTCCCTGGCTTCGCTGATTCGCAGGCACAGGTCATAGTTCATCACTCGAATCTCAATCGGATCACCGAGGGGCGCTCGTTTCAGGACCCGCACGGTTTCGCCTTCAATCAATCCGAGATCGCGCAGGCGCTGGAATGTTTCGGAAGAGCCGGCGACGCGGGAAATCCTGGCTGACTGTCCAATCTGCAGTTCAGATAACTTCATCGTTTGATTCCGCATCCAGTGTCGCTGCAACCGCATCCGGCCGCGCATGCCGCATTCGCCCCCGCAGACGCTCGCTTTCGGAAAAAGGCAGAAGCCTTCCATAAGAGATATGAGCCCGCTGCGGCTATAATCGCGCCTACTACGAAGAGTTCCATGATTCAAGATCCCCGCTTTTCTGCCACAAAGCGCACTCGCCGATCGAGCGTCCATCCTTTTTGAGACTGAGTCTCAAATAATAGTAAACTAGTATAGATTCCCCTTTCCTGATTCTGGAAAATGCCCGCCTCTGCATTCTGGCTCGTGGACTGGTTGATTCTGCCCTCAGTGGGATTTGCTTCGGGCATTCTGGCGGGCCTGCTCGGCGTCGGAGGAGGAACGATCCTTGTGCCCGTCATGGTGTTTCTCGGCATCGAGGTTCATCATGCGATTGGGACCAGCACCCTGGCGATGGTCTTTACTTCTCTCTCCGGCTCGCTGCGCAATTACAGACAGGGTCATCTTGATGCGTTCCGCGTGCTTCCCATCGGACTCGCCTCGGTGGCAGGAGCCCAGATCGGCGCATTCAGCGCAGCGAGTCTTCGCGAGCGTTCGCTGGAACTCTTGTTTGCGGGACTGCTCATCACCATCACCCTCATCGCCATGCGACGCAAATCCGGAGAAGCGCGCAAGCCGCGCATGCCTCTGTTGCCCGGGCGAATTCTCACGGGGCTTTGCGGCGGCTTTCTCTCGGGACTTTTCGGAATTGGCGGCGGAGTCGTCATGGTGCCCATGCAGATCCTGCTGCTCGGCGAAGATCTTCTGACCGCAGTTCGCACGAGCCTCGGCGTCATCGTCATCACGGCTCTGGGAGCTGCGGCCGCGCATGCAATGCACGGGCACGTGCTGCTTACGGCCGGAATCATGCTCGGTCTCGGAGGAATTCTCGGCGCGCAGATTGGGACGCGCGCGCTTCCGCGTCTTCCTGAAAACGTTGTGAAGTTCGTCTTTGCCGCGCTTGCGTTGATGCTGGCTGTGGCCTTGATCTTTCGCGCGGAAGCCTGATGCGGTTGTGCGCGGCACAGCCCGGGGTCCGCGTTCAGAAACTATCGGTTTATTAAATAATAAGAAGCCTGCGCTTCTGCCGCAATATCTTTCGCGCCTGCGCAGGAGTACGTCATCTGTGCTGAAAAATGCATTACATAAGGTCGCGCGAAAAATGCGCGGAGAATCCAGCGGAGAACGGCAGAGATGCTGCCGAGCACGTCAAAGCCTCCCGCAAAAAACTTTCTCTGCTCTGTGATCGTACAACCGTTGTCCAGCGTGTACGTTACGAGCGACGGGATGGCGTAACCGGAGAAAGGATCCTGCTGGGATTCTTGAATCAATGTGGACTTCACGGCGCCGCCCGCTTTTATCTTTCCCTTTTCGAGCACTGCATACCGCATGAGAAACGTCTGCTCGTCGAGTCCGTAAAAGCCTCCCAGAAAAATCCCGGGCGCCGTGGAGAACGACCGAACAAGGAGGAACTGCTTTGCATAAGTATGCGGAGACTGGTTGGTCCAGATTGCTTCCATACCCGCCACGCCGCTGAAATCCTCACGAACGCCGCCTATCGTTATGTGGCCCTCGGCCGCGGAAGCAATGATCGGAATATCAGCTCGCAACAGAGCGCCCTTCTGCGGTTCCAGCAGTCCGCCTGAAATCCGAAGGCCCTGGTCTGCCGGCGTGAGCACCAGGTCCATGGTCAACGCTTCGGGCGGAGAAGCTCCGCCGCCTGGATTCTCCGTGTGCAATACCAGCCGGCCCTTTTCGTCCTGCGCAATGGTTGTAAGACCGCTGCGATGGCCAAATTTTCCCGGCGTCGCACGAAGGCTTCGTCCGGAATACTCGGAAGTCCAGATCCGGCTTGCTCCCTGCTTGACCACGAGCACCGAAACTCCGTTGTTCAAATCGCCTGGACCGACGTTTGAGATGATCATGGTCACGTACACGAACACCTTTGCGGAACGTACGTTGATATTCCAGGCCTGGATGTAGCCGTCTCCGTCGACGGGCTGAAACGCGTAGTCGCTGACTGTGGTCGGACCGATCTGCGCGAAAACCGCGCCCGGCAGGATCGCCGCGAATCCGAAAATGAGGGCCGAAACCTTCCTCATCAATAGTCGCCGGGATTGCACGGGATAACCATCACAACCCGGCAATAATCCGGAAACTCGAAAAACAGATTTCTGATGCGCGCGTTGTCAAAGCAGGCAGACCAGTCCCCCCTGGCGCCCATGTTCAGCCGGCGATGCCATTCGGCTGCATCCAACGGGGGCCGCAAAGTCAGCGCCAGAAACCGCGCCTGGGCGTCCCGCACGGCTTCCTCTTTGCAGACGGCCCGCCTTTCCGACAGGGAAGTCACCGCCGGTTTATCCTTGTCGACCGCGCGCGGGGGGACGCGGGCCAGGCCGTGCAGCTGCGTCTGTTGTCCGTAAAAGTAATATTCTTGCATCTCATCGGGTTCCGGGTAGGACCGACAGTAGATCATGCTCAGACTTGCAGAAACGGCGCAAAGGATCGTGATCAGCCGCGCGGTTCTGGCCTTCGCCGTCAGCTTCGGCTTCATACTGCCCTCTGCCGCCCGCGCCGGATCGGAAATGGCCATCCTCCCGTTTGCAACGTCCGGGCAAGTCGATGCGCTCGCATTCACGGAACAGGATTTGCCAGGCCTGCTCGCCGGGGCCACTCACTTTATTTTTGAATCCACGCGGGAACACAGGCTGCTCGATCCAGCCCAGACAGCGCGCGCTCTGAAATCGGCGGGCTGGAATGCGGATCAACCTCTGAATACAGTTGCTCTCAAAGCAATCTGCCGCAC
>CAZUJO010000115.1:2381-9771 GCA_964619995.1 uncultured Leptospiraceae bacterium | reverse complement strand
CGGATTCCTGCTGTTATTCTGATTCCATCCTCGGCGGTCAGAATCCATTCAAGAACCTTGGAGATGCCGTGGCGAGGCTTAGCTCCGGCAAGGGGCTTTTGCCCGACAGCCCCTTCAATCTCGGCAACTCTCCCGAGCGCAGATCCCTGGTGTTTGTTTTTCCACGGGACAGGACTCCGGAGAAGATCAAATTTTATTCGGATCGCAAGGGTAGCGAATCCATCGCTGAAATCCCGCTGTCTCAGGGAGACAAGTAGGCGAATACGGAAAATTGCCGCGCCCCTGGATTCCCCGGGGCGTGAATCACTCCTTCATGTCGCCGCGGAACTTCTCCGCAAGACCGGCAAACTGATTCAATACAGCCTCATTTCCAAAAGCGCTGCGCGGGATCGCGAACGCGCTTGCCGTGCCGTGATAAATAAACAAATGGTCGGCCGTGCGCGCAATCTGGCCGATTGCAGCCCAGGAAACCCAGCTGCGTCGGTACGGATTCTCCGTGCTGATGCCGCCTGGTTCAATCGTGATCTTGATTTCGCCAAGAATTCCGGGCTGCGGCTTTTCCGCGTACATCTTATGCGCGAAGCGGCGGATTCTGCGGCGCGTCATCAGAACCCCGACGATGCCCAGAAAAATCATCATGCCAATGAACGGAGCCATATCGATGAGAGGGGTTCCGCGGCTGTACGATGTGGCGAGCATCCAGGAGCAGACACCGAAAAGAAAGGCCGGCATAAGCCACCGTCGCGCGCGAATGGCGCCTGACGTTGAATAGTAATGCAGATTGAACGCCGCCAGATCGTCAGCAGTCTGGACGAAACTAACTTCCATCCTGTCTGGCAGAGCAAGAGGACCGGTCGGCCCGGGTGACGAATACGGATTCTCCATCATTCGAACATGCTTTTGACGGGCTTCGGCGCGAAGCTGAATGCCGCGTTTGCTTTTCCCGGAGTTCCCTCCCACTGCGCGATGATGAAATCACCCGGCCGGGAGATTACGCGAAGGGACCCGGATTTTTGATCCGCCCGCGCAGGATGACCGAACGGCATGAGATCGATTTCGCGCGCTTCCATGATCTGTCCGTCGCGCATGATGCGTCCTCCGTTCTTTCCGAAGATAACGACGCGATTGTCGGGCAGAGTCGTAAGGATCTGTCCTGCGAAGGTTGCGTTCGCGAGCGGAACTGCTGTGATTTTGCCCATCCAGTCTGAATAGCGGGTTCGATCCGAAGGCGCACTCGTAAGAATGCCGGATGACGGGTCGAGCGACACGAGATGAAACCACAAATGCTCGCAATCCCATCCTTCGATCGGTGTCAGGCGGTCCTCCCATTCCTTCTTACCTTTCTCATAGCATCGTTCGCTGCGCAGCTCAACTCCGTTTTCGATCGCGTATGCGCGCCCTTCAT
Organism: uncultured Leptospiraceae bacterium; assembly: GCA_964619995.1. Taxonomy (GTDB): domain Bacteria; phylum Spirochaetota; class Leptospiria; order Leptospirales; family Leptonemataceae; genus JAEUSB01. The sequence continues at coordinate 8,366 of CAZUJO010000115.1, read as the reverse complement.
AGGATCGTACGCGAATTGAGGCGATAGGATTTTGCCCGACAATCCGGAGCTCAAAATAGGTTTCGCTTCTGTGGTTCGGGCCAGGAGGTCCGGATTCCGATCTTTCGAACACCAGCTCTGCCTTCTGGGAAAGACGGTAGAAGGTCGGCTCGAGCGAAAGGGCATAGCGTGTGTTCGCAATCGAATCAGGGACCCGGTCGCCCGCGGGAATTCCGGCCAGAGGCGGCCCACCGGCTTTACAGGCGCAGAGCAAAAAAAAGAATTGTAGGCTGAACCAGAGGGCTTTCATCATCCTACCATGAAAAAAATCACTGCCGTTGTGTTCATCGCAATGTCCCTTCTGTCCTATTGCTCATCCTCGTCGTCCACGACAAGTAACAAAGGCGATGTGGTGGACTGCAACTACTACTGGCCCGCTCGCTCCCGCCACGTCTGCATCAAAGACATGCCGCGCCGGGACTGCAACGACCTGTTTGCCGGCGGCATGTTCAACCGCGAAGAAGCCTGCGTCTGCGATCAGGGCGGCAAAGAGAAAAACCAGGTCCAGGGAACGGGCTACACTCAGTACGACTGCAAGTAATGGATCGATTTGACATCGTCTGTATCGGCGGCGGCCCGGCCGGGCAGAAGGCCGCCATCCAGGCTGCGAAGTGCGGAAAGCGCGCGGCCTTGATCGACACGAGCGAGCGGCTCGGCGGAGCCTCCGTTCACACAGGGACCGTTCCGTCGAAGATGCTTCAGGAGACCAGCCGCTTCCTGCGGCGTATGCGTCTCGAAGCGGGCAGAGGTCTTTCTATAGAAGAACCTCATAAGATCTCCATGCTCGATCTGCTCGCGCGAAACCGCGTGATCATTCACAAAGAAGAGGATCTCGCTGAAGACCAGGCTGCACGAAACCTGGTTCACATTCTCCGCGGTCGCGGCCGGCTGCTCGGCCCGCATACGGTCGAAGTGACCGGACCCTACGGCGAGAAATCGATTCTTGAATCGGAATATATCTTTCTTTCGACGGGCTCGCGCCCGAACCGCCCTCCTGGAATTCCGTTTGAAGACCAGGTGATCTACGACTCAGACGGAGTTCTCACGCTTCGCAAGCTTCCGAAGCGGCTTGCGGTTCTCGGCGCGGGGATCATTGGTTGTGAATATGCAAGTATTTTTGCGAACCTGGGCGTCGAAGTCCACCTGATTGATCCTGCCGAGTCGATCCTGAACTGGGCGGACCGCGAGATCGCGCGCACCCTCAGCGACTCCCTTTCGCGCATGGGCATGCAGATTCACACAGGGGACGATGTAATCGAATTCAAGCGCACCGAAGACGGCGTGAAGCTTCGCACCAAAAAAGAGCTTGAGATCATCGTTGACCAGGTTCTTGTCTCAAAGGGCCGCCAGGGGAACACAGAGGGCCTCGGACTTGAGGCCGTGGGCATTACCGCATCTTCACGCGGCACAATCAAAGTAAACGATCTTTATCAAACCGAAGTTCCATCGATCTTTGCAGGCGGCGATCTCATAGGACACCCGGCGCTCTCTTCTACGAGCATGCATCAGGGCATGTATGTTTCGCGCTATTTGTTTCTCGGCGAGAGCCCCCGCTTCGCGCGTTCGCAGATGCCCGTGGCGATCTGGACGATTCCCGAAGTGGCTTTCATTGGCGCCACAGAGGAAGAACTCAAGAAGTCCGGCGTGGATTACGGGGTCGGCAGATCGGATTTCAGCGAAAACACGCGGTCCCTCATGACGGGCGATACGCGCGGTCTTCTGAAGCTCCTATTTGACCGGCCCACGAAGAAGCTTCTTGCCGTGCATATGGTGTCGGACCGCGCAACGGAGCTTCTGAGCCTCGGACAGACGGCAGTTCACCTGGGCGCGGACGTGGATTATTTCTTTCACCATATCTTTAACTATCCAACGTTAAGCGGCGTTTACAAGAGCGCCGCTCTCGATGCGGTCAACGCATACGCAATGGCAAAAGCGGCGGTTCGCTGATGGCATTCACGGAGTTTGAGGTTGATGAGGAAGGCGCTGTAAGCGGGCAGGGGAAACTCCCGCGCATGGTCGCCGACTGTCGGGCAAACCTGAAAACGCCGGAAGCGCTCCGGGAGCTCATCCAGAAATTCGTCCTGATTCAGAAGACGTATGGCATGGCGCTCCACGACGACGCGCGCATGCTCGGGCCCGAACGATTTGCGCTGCGCGACCTGCTCGATGACTGCATTGAGCTTGTGATCATGATGCGCGTTAAGTATGAAAAAGAAAACACGTTCAATATGAATGCGCCTGAAATGGGCCGGCAGGTCCAGCTTCAGGTGGATATCGACCGATGGAAGCTCACGGGTTCCCTCGGGCCAAACCGAAACCTGAAGAACAATCAATTCAGCGCATGGCTGGAGCGTATGGCGAAAGACCGGCTGCCCGCAGTCATTCGATTCTTCGGCGAGATTTCAAAGGACGGCGTTCTGACTCCTGAGGAACTTGCGGGATTCGGCAAGCTTCTCGACCGATTGTTTTTCAGCATGGTGATTGTCCGCGGAGAGATCCTCAGCGGCGAAATGGAATAGCCGGCTAACGGGCCTGACAGCAGGCGTCGTGCAAACCTTCACATTATGAAGTGACAAAGATCATACGGACTCGGGCGCCGAGTTTCGCGTTCTGACTTGATTCCCGGCGAGCAGAACCGACCCCGGAGCATGCTGAAGACAGCCTCGTTCGCCATCCTTTTGTTTTTCTGCGTCGCATTATCCGCGCCGACTGATCTCGCTCCTCAATCGCAGGAGAATGCCCAGGAGGCCGCGAATCGAATCGCGGCAGCAATTCTCAACGGGACCAATGAGGCACAGAGTAGAACTGCAATTCGGGAGGCATTCGCATGGGCGGGAATGTCCACGCGCAACAACGGTACTGTGGTCCTGGGCGCGCGTCTGCCCGATATTCCGGTCTACCTGGATGAAAGCGAAATCGACATACTCCTTGCCGATGCGAAGCTCAGAAAGGACGGATTGTTTCGCATGACTCTTGCGGAACTGGGGGAAAGTGTAAACGCTCCCGAGTCCGTCTTTCCGACAGATCCTCCCATCCCTCCGGGCTCCGTATTTCGCCTGAGTGTCCTCCTGGCTGTGCGGGCAGCGAGGCAGGATCCGGCCAACGTGCACAGCTTCGTTCCCTTGTTCCTCGATGCGATGGCGCAGAAATCCTACGCAGGCCGTGACATCACAAATCCGCGGATCCAGGGCGCGCAAATTGGTTTGAGCCTTCTTGAAATTCAGCTTCTTCTCTCCGCGCTCATGCGGACTGCCAGGCCGATGCAGGCCTATCCTGTCCAAAGGGAAATGCCGGGCCAGCGGGGTCAGAATGTATGTTCTGATTTGCTGGATCGCACGGGCGATTTCAACACTCCTCTTCGAATTGCGATCCGATCAGCTGCGGACGTTCCCTTCCAGAGTTTCTTTAAGTTTGTGGGCGACAACAGCGATCCGGCGGCCGGCGCATTTCTTCGCAACAGCTCATCCGTCTTGAAATACGCGAAGATGACGGGCCTGATGGACAAGGTGATGGGCGTGAAGTATGACTTCGCGCTCAACCCGGATCCCGGCGAGCAGCATTACAACGTGGGGACTCAGGCGAATGTCCGCGCCTCTTTCAAAGCGTCGGTGACTCTGAATCAAAGGCTGACCAATCGGGACAATGCCGCGCTGGATTGCGCCCGTCTCCTCGGAATTACTGTTCCAGACACCACGGAAGCGATGCGCCGCGCAGCCGAAGGCTTTCGTGTCTACTGGTTTGCCGGGGAAGGTTTTCCCGCTCACGCTGAGATCATGGATGCGGAAAGTCATTTCAACTATCATGCTCCCCTGGGCAGCAATTTGACGTTAGTCGGTAACTCCGCCGTGGCGAGCATGGTGATCCGTACATCCACGGAGAGCCAGCAGGCTCACAACGCCGGCCTGTTGAAACGAGAGAAGGTGTTTGTAACGGCTCAGCTGGATAAGAGCGACGCGAACATCATTCAGAATCTTATCAATGCCGTCCGTTCCGGTGTTGGGCCGCAGCTGGCGGTCGATCCGGCTGTGAATCTGATGAAAAAGCTGCTCGGGCAGAAGAGGGAGGCTCAGCTTGCCGTGACCCGGCACCAGCCATTCCGCCTTGCCGGCACGATTCGCGGGAAGTTCGCCTTCCCGCGCCAGGGAGCCGGAGCTTCGCACGAGCTGAAGGGCAGCGAGGAGCTGGAGGTGTTCTTTCGAGAGAACGGGACGGTTGGAGCCAGCTACAAACTCGATTGGAGCTATGCTCAGATGTTCTGCAAAAACCGCGCTCCGAACTATATCCAGTCAGTGAAAGACTCTGGACGAGCCAATCTTGCGATCTCCGATTTTCAGGTGCAGGTGGATGAAAGTGGAAACTATACGATTCGATTTCCTCTCGAAGCCCTGTTCCAGGACATCGGGCCGTGGCGTCCGCTCGATCCAACCTGTAAGCCCGGTCCGCTTGATTATGCAAATATGCGCGGATTCGGTGCGCCCGATCGTTTGATTGTCCTGAAAGGAACGATTCCAGAAGGGAGCCGCACCATGAGCGGGAATCTCACGGACTCAAGTGCGGAGTTCATGGGTTTTGGATTTTCAAACGGGGCGGCTTCCGTTCAGCCTCCGCTCGGAACGCGAACGATTCAATGGAATCTGAGAATGGTCGATGTGCCCTGAGCTTTCGGAGAGATTCCGCGTTTTATTCCGCTCTCATTTCGCGCAGCGACGCGGCCGGAATGTATGCGCGCGCGGCGCCGTGAAGAACAAAGAAATCTCCGCGCCGCTCTACTTTTCGCGCGCCGACCGATGAGCCGTTGATTACGAGACTCCCTTCCACGGACTCTACGATTTCGATTTCGTCGGCTTTCACGGGGATGCGCGCTGAAGAGCGGATCAATTGCGCTTCATTTCCCTGAACCCGGATCTGATCGCAGGATACTGTGCGGCCGTCCTTGAGCTTCACAGCCATGGGCTGCATCCGTTTTGCGGCTTCTTCCGTCCGCTTTGCCGGCAACGGAGGCGTCTCCTTTCGCGCGATTTGAGGAGGTGTTCTGGCTTTTTCGGGTTCCCGGGTCTTCGGAACGGTTTTTTCTTCGAGCGGCTCCGGATCTGCGGCCGCAGCTGCAGGCACTTCGCGCGAAGCGGCAGCAAGCAGATCGGCGACCGGATCAATGGAAGCGTCCGCTTTCTTTCCAATCACTTCCGTGGGTTTTGTGAGTTTTTCGGCTTCTGCGATTTCCTCTGCTGCGGTGTCCTGTGTTTTTGCAGCGCGTTCTGCGGCAAAGTCGCGCACATATCGCCCGGCGCCGAGAAACGTGCCCAGAATCAAAAGACGCCGGATCGAGTCGCGACGGACCGCTTCATCCGGACAGTCTGCAAGCGTCTGGTAAAGTCCGACTGCATCGAGGGTGCGGCCCGTCTCTTCCATCGACCTCGCCAGCCTGAACTTCTCGCGGAGCGAAAGGGATTTCGCACCCAGGTAAAGGTTCAGGGAGGTCGCATAACGTCCCAGCCTGTAGGCTGTGTCTGCATCCGATTCGTTCGGATCGGCCTGAGCATTCATAAGGGCGAGCAGCGTTCGTGCGCTTGCCGCAAAATGGGTTCCGGGTGATTCGGCGAGGACCTTTTCGAGCGGTTTTTTTGCCGCATCGTCTCCGAGCAGATAGCGGCAGTAACCCGAATGCAGAAGCGCGAACGCCCGGTTCTCGCCCGAAAGACGCGGCAGCACTGTATCAAACAAAACTGAGGCCTCTCGCACCTTCTTTACGCGCTCGAGCGCGAAAGCATATTGCAGCAGCCGGAGGTCATTCTGATCTTCCTGAATGCGAAGGGCGCTTTTCCCTGAGACGAGGCGCACCGCATTTACGAGAGCAAATCCTGTGTTTTCCCAGATGCCCGGGGATTCACCGACCGCCGAGAAATTCAGGACCGTGCTTTCAAGCACGTGTGTCTGCAGCTCGCGGCC
>CAZUJO010000115.1:0-2371 GCA_964619995.1 uncultured Leptospiraceae bacterium | reverse complement strand
AACGGATCTTCTCGGCGAGCAGCCGGGAGGAAAGCTCATAGTTCATGAGCTGCTGCGTATGCACGTCCATGCGAAGCAGATAGCCGGTCACTCTCCAGACGCTTGTGAAGATCACAAAAGAGAAAAGCGCAAGGAGCGCAAGGAGGAGGACAATGCCGCCGCGTTTCACGGCAGCTCCACAAACAGCAGGCTCACGTCATCGCGGTAGGCGGGATTCATGGAATGAAACTTCGCAAGCAATGCAGAAAGTCCTTCGCTGCAGCTGGAGGCTCCGCGCAGAAGGTCGAGCGCCTCGTCGAGTTCCAGCGTTTCGCCGTTTTCGCCTGGCGTTTCGAGAAGTCCGTCGGAGAAGAAAAACAATCGGTCGCCTGGCTCTGCCTGGACTGACCCGCCGGTAAACTCCGCATCCCGTTGGATTCCGATCGGCGGACCTGTGGATTCAAGCATTTCAATCTCGCCGTCGCGGCGGATCAGAACGGGGGAGGGGTGACCGGCATTCACGTAGTGCAGTCTGTCTCCGTCGTACAGCGCGAAGACGCTCGTCATGTAGAACATCGTGGTTTTCAGGTGATTCAGCACGGCTGAATTCATCTGCGCGGCCATTTCCTCCGCCGAGTACGCGGTCTCCTGGATTCTCTCAAGGCTGAGCAGAGCGAGGCTCGTGATCAATGCTGCGGAAACTCCGTGCCCGGACGCGTCGGCAAAGAAAATGCCCCGCTGCCCGGTTGTTTCGAAGAAGGAATACACGTCGCCGCTGACTTCGCGCAGAGGCCGTGAGAACGCAGCCGCCTTCCATTCAGCAAGGGCATCCTCGTCTGGAAGAAATTTCTCCTGGACCTCTTTGCCAATCGCCAGTTCATTTTGAATTTCCGCATTCAGAGTCGTCACGGCGTTGAATGTGGACTCGATGCGCGAGGCCATGTGATTGAACGTGGAGCCGAGCAGATCAACCTCATCCATCGCATTCATGTTCCAGCTGGCGCGTGACGATAAGTTTCCCTCTGCGAGATGTTCGCTTGCGTTGGCAAGAATTCCAATGCGGCGAAAGAAGATGCGCACGACGACGAAAGCGAACAACGCATGCGCGAGAAACACAAGTCCAGCAGCAGCGGCCGCCTGACGGTAGAGCTGCCGGTATCTCTCTTCAAAATCCGCAACCCTGAGCACCGCCGTCAGATATGCGGGCCGTTCAAACTTTGCCGAGGGCAGGGCCATTACGTAATGCGCCGTGTAGTCGTTTTCGTTGAGCTCGACTGAATATCTCTGCCGGATCAGCGACGTGGCGCGAAGATTCAGGGTTGCCCGCCGGACGCTTTCATCGACCATTCCGTCCGCGCGAAGGGCTGACCCGGACGGCCCGCGTGCAAACAGCTTTTCGCCGCGGTCGTTGAAGATTGTATAGTCAACGACATGATTCTCGGATAGAATGCGGTCGAGCGCGTTGAGATCGTCAATGCGCGAAGGATCGAGTTCCTCTGCCGTTGAAAGGACAATCCCCGCAATGCGGTCTGACTGCAGACGGAAATTCAACCGCAGCATGTCGAGCTGGTTCTCAAAGATCATGGCAGAGAGCACAATGATGTTCAGGACGGCGAGGGCCAGGTAAAGAAATCCGATCCGAATCCGCATCGAGCGGCTGACCTTCAGTCCGGGAAAAAGTCGGCTCACCGTGGAATGGTGCAGGCGGCCGTCCGGGGAGGCAATCGTTAATCGGGAAAGGTCTTGACGGTCTAATCCCCTCGCTCATGCTCTCGTCATGCCTTACATGGCAGTTGGATCCAGGCAGGCGCTGTACACGGACAGCGTCCCTCCCTCCTCGGGAGATGTGCGTGCCCAGGCGCCGCGAACGGAGCCCGCGCAGCGGACAGAAGATTCCATTTCTTCGCCCAGAACAGACGCACGAGATCCAGAACGAGGTCAGACCGTGGACGCGCTGGCCTGAATGTCGCCTAACGGGAGAACACCCATGAAACTGCAAATTGCATTCGTATCGCTGCTTCCATTGCTTGCGCTCTGCTCAAGCGCCCAGGAAGAACAGACTCCGCCGAAGCCGGCAGCGGACAGAAAGTTCGCGCTTGCCTGCGGCCCTTCCTCAATCCTCACCCGCTTTGACACAAAAGGAAAGCCCGCCGAAAAAGGCGCGGTCGATCCGGCCCCGCAGACCTGTGCTGCGGCCGCGAAGCTCGATGACAGGGGGCTCGCAAAGCTCAAACGCGTAGGTCCCTGGGAAATGTATGCGGACGGTGTGCTGACGCGTAAGGCCAGTTATGCGGCCGGCATGCTCGACGGCGAAGATACAGGTTTTTATCCGGACGGGTCGATCCGTTACAGCGGCATGAACAAGGCCGACAAGAAGACAGGCCACTGGAAG
>CAZUJO010000114.1:5150-9796 GCA_964619995.1 uncultured Leptospiraceae bacterium | reverse complement strand
GGACAGAGCGCCGGCTGCGTTGGAAACATAGCCTGCGCGTACACGAACGTGCGCGGTCCGCAGCCGCTCGTGGATCTTGGCAAGGGACGCTTTCTGAATACCGAGTACGGCGTCAGCTACGAGCCCATGGATCGCATGAAGTTTGTTCTGGGTGTCAATTCGACGAAGACCTGGAATCCGAACGGCGAACGCACGAAGGTAAACGAAATGCAGTCCGTGTCCACGTTCACAGGCGGCACCAACCTCGGCTCTGCGGCGAACAGCCTGATTCAGAGCACGTTCGGCGGTCCCCTTACGGTGAACGATATCGCCGGGTCGAGCCTCGATCAGAAGCAGATCTATCTGCGGGCGATCTACCAGTACTGACCACCCTGGTTTTTCAGGAGAACGCGCCCGAAAGGGCGTGATTCTCCGATCGGGTATGCAATCTAGAACCGTTCTCAACCCCGCGTTCGCACGCCGCGAAGTCGTTTTTTTCTGGATGAAAAACCGCTGTAAAAAACACGCTCTAGATACGGGGTATTCCCCGAAAGCTTCTCTGGAGCGAAACGAGGTTGATCATGGTTGGAACAAAGAGCAGGGCGTTGCGTGCGACTCAGTGGATCGTCGGCACGGCTCTCGTCCTTTTCGCTGGCGTTTTGAACGCCTATGAGACAACCTGGAAAGACAAGCGTGTCGACTCTGAAACGGAGAACAATGCTGAGTTCAAGGTCGACGGCGAATTCTTTGCAGGCTTTGAACGCGTGGACCGCCAGGCAACCGGGCAGCTGGACGCAGCCGGTACGAACGGCGGGAACCTTCAGGGTCAGAACATGAGCCAGGGATTTTCCATCTCGCGGGCTTACGTGAACGTGAAGGGCAACATGATTGAGGGGCCCTACAAAGGATTCGGATTCCGTCTGACGCTCGACGGAGGCCGCAACATCAATGATGAAAATGGAACCGCCAGCTCCCTCACGCAGGCTGGAAACAACGCGCAGATCGCCGAACTGAAGTTTGCGTACCTTACGATTCCACTTTTTGACTCAAAGATTCTCGGCAAGAGCGAACTCAGATTCGGACAGAGCAATCAACCCATGATCGACGGCCAGGCAGGCTTCTCATCCGAGGGCACCTGGGGATACCGCATCGCGGACCTGTCTGTTCCCGAAAAACTGCAAATGGCTGTGGCAGCGGACCGCGGTCTCGCGTACGTTCAGAAATCAGATTACTTCGGAATTCATTTGTTTCTTTCCAACGGCGAAGGTTTTCGCCGCACAAACGGACAGGCCGTAGCCGTGCAGAACAACCTCACCACAGCCAATCCAATCCCCGGCGGACTCAGCAGCATAAGCCCGCTCGCTACCTCGATGACCACGGCGCAGCAGACGGCTGCAGTCACAAACCTGCGAACTATCTCTTCAGGCATTGTGAACGGCGGAAACCCGACGGCAAACTACAACATGACACAGACGGATTCTTACGCGTACGATATTTCCGGCGTGGTCAGCGCAAAGCCGACTGGAACTTCAAAGGACTGGGTGGTTCAGCTCGCAGCCCCTTTCCGATTCGCAAACGTCATTGGAGAGCGCACGCAGGAATACCAGTTCTGCGCGCTGAACCCCGGCCTCAGCATCAACAGCAGCACGTTTGAATGCTACAAGGGCGGCGCGGGAGCAAAGAAAAAGGAACTCTGGGGCGAGGAGATGACCGTGCAGGCTAAGTTCGGTCCTGCCGAAGTAACGATAGGCGGCGGTCACTATGTTCTCAACGACAGAAGGAGCAATGCGATTCGACTTGACACGACTTTCCTCGCTGACGTTACAACGAACCCCAATCCAGGCAATAACGTCCTTCCTTTTACAAGCGTGATGAACATTGAAGGAAACCGCGTCGGCCAGGCGAACTCCGGATTCATCACCGCGAAAGTGAAAACACCGATCGGCAAGTTCGGCGCCCTGTTCCGTCAGATTGGCGGCACGAGTTCTGCGAACTCAGCAGCAGCGAGCGGAACGCTGAACAACGGAAGTTCAGCCGCAAACCTTGCGCTTGCGGGCCTTCCGAGCAAGAGCGTGCTCCAGCAGATGGCAGAGGCCTGGGTTCAGCAGCCCGGAATCGCCTACGGGAACATTGGCAACGCGTGGTTCAATACGCGCGGCACACAGCCCATCGTCGATCTTGGAAAGGGCCGCTTTGTGAATACAGAATACGGTCTGATCTATGAACCCATGGACCGGCTTAAATTTGTTCTCGGCGTCAACACGGTCCTGACCTGGAATCCAAACGGCGAACGCACCAAGGCAAACGAGATGCAGTCGGGCGCGACGTTTACGGCAGGCACGAGCCTGAATGCTGCCGCAAACTCGTTGATTCAGTCGCAGACTGGAGCGCCGTTGACTGTAAATGATTTCGGCGGATCTGTGCTGAATCAAAGGCAGCTGTACCTGCGGGCCGTTTACCAATACTGAAATATTCCCGCGCGATGGGCGGGATGGGAGTCTCAACTGGTTTCGCGTTCTGTCCGTCTTGCGATCTTCATTTTTCCCGCCGCGATTGCTGCTTGCATGTCTGGCTTCGACAGGAAGGAGCCGGTTCTTCTTGAGCCGGACATCGCCGTCTATCGTGTGCCCGCTCGGGATTTTCCTCCTCAGGAGATTCGCGCCGGTCTGCCGGGGATGAAACCCTTCGCATCCCTTGATGCGGAAACCTGGATGCGTCTGTTTGCCATGCTTGCCTACACTCGCAAAGAGATCCTGACGAAACACGAAGTTGTCTTTTACAACAAACAGATCCCGATCGTGGCAGAGAGGCTGAAAAGCGCGGCGGCGGCTGCGGGTTCGACCAATCGTCTCCTTGTCATCGTGCGAAACGAAACGGGGAGGACTGTGTTCAATCGCGTGGATCGCACATCCATGCTGATCTGGATGGACCAGGCGGGCCTGAACATCGCATTCGGAGATATCCGCGAGGAAATTCCAGACCGCACTGATTCTATGGACCGCAACGACTGGGCGCAGATTCCGGCCATCGATCTTGCGCGCAGCGGCGACGATCTGTTTCTTGATGAGTCGCCCTACTATCAGTTTCAGAAGGTCGACGGAAAGCTGAACCGAACCTGGATTGTTGTGCCGGAAAGCAAGCTTTCGTCTCTGCCGCCCATTGTGCCGGACGCTGAGCCTGAAAAGGATCCGCAGCCTGCGAATGCGAATCGAACCCTGGAAGAAAAACTCACCACGCTGAAGCAGGCATTTCAGGACGGAATCATCACGAAGGAAGAATACGAAGCGCGGAAGAAGAAACTTCTCGAGAACTACTGAGCGCCTGCCGCGCGCTCCGAGTCTGACGGCTTCCATCCGCCGCCGAGCGCACGAATCAATCGCACCGTTCCGGTGAGACGTTTGGCGCGCGTCTCTGCCAGCTGACGTTCATTCCCCAGCAACGCCCGTTCAGCTTCCACGACTTCCAGGTAGGAAGAGAATCCTTCTTTGAAACGCACCTGCGCGAGATCGAAAGCCTTTCTTGACGAGTCGGCTGCTTTCGTCTGCGAACGTTCCTCTTCATCCAGGTGCGCGAGATCCGCGAGGCTGTCTTCAATCTGCGCGAGCGCCGTGAGAATTCGTTCTCGGTAGATCTGCAGGGTTTCGGTGTACGCCTGTTTCGCAGCCTCGTAGTTTGCTTCCCTCCGGCCCCAGTCAAAGATGGGAAGATTCACGCCGGCAGCAAGGGCCCACACTCCGCTCTTTTCATGAAGCAGATTGTGGAGCGAATCGCTTTCGTATCCGGTCGCGCCGGTGAGGCCGAAAGAGGGCAGAAAAGCGGCTTTCGCAATGCCAATGCGCGCGTTTGCGGCGATCAACAGTTGTTCGCTTTCGCGCACATCCGGACGTCTTCGCACAAGTTCGCTGGGAAGGTAGCCCGGAATGACCGGGGGCGTCTTCGGAGAATCTGAAAAATCAATATGGAACGACTCCGGTTTCTGACCGGCGAGAATCGCAACTGCATGATTCATTTCGATCCGCGCTCTTTCTGCGCGAACGTATTCCGCTTTCGTCGCCTCAAGTTCCGCGGCAGCCTGTTCCAGCTCCAGCTGTCCGGACGCGCCTTCTTTGAATCGAGCTTCGAGCATTCGGTGCGCTTCTTCGCGCACCTCGATTCCGCGGCGAAGGATTGCGCTTTCTTCCTGGAGCGCTGCAAGGGCAAAGTACGACTCTGCAAGCTGTGTTGTGAGAGCCAGCCTCAGCGTTTCAAACTGTTCCTGCTGGGCGTCGGCCAGGGCCCGCGCTTCCTCTGTTCGCCGCCTGTTTCTTCCCCATATGTCAAGATCCCAGCTGAAACCAAGCGCCGCGCGCAGATTGCTCACTGTGGCGCCGCCCGCGTAGTAGGGATCACGCGGCGGATAACTGGTCGAAGGCGCTGCCGTTGTGATTCCTCCTGGAAGATTGCGCGAACGGAGATACCGCGCATCTCCCGCGGACGCAAAGAGCTGAGGGTAGAGATCGGACGATACTGCGTTGGCAAGCGCTCTTGCCTGGTTCAGGCGCGCGACTCCCGCAGCGAGCGCCGCGTTCTGCTCCAGGCACTGCGTTTCAAGTTGATTGAGCCGGTCATCCTGAAACTCTTTCCACCATTCTTCCGAAATATCACCGACGGGCGGAAGGGGTTCATCC
>CAZUJO010000114.1:0-5140 GCA_964619995.1 uncultured Leptospiraceae bacterium | reverse complement strand
CATCCCATTTCTCAGGAAGCTCTGCCGGCGGCCTCTGGTAATCCGGGCCGATCTTGCAGCCGCTGAAAAGGAGGGCGAGAATTCCGGAGGCGAGAATGATCCTATTTCTTTTCATTTTGAATGCGAGGGGTTGCGCCCTCTTCCAGATCCGTGGACGGATTCAGGATGACGCGGTCTCCCTCGGAAAGTCCTGAGATGATTTCGGTCGAACTTCCAAAGTCGCGCCCTGGTTCCACCTTCTGAAAGTGAACGTGATTTCCTGCGTCGAGTTTCGCCACGCGGACTCCTTCGGCGCCGAATATAAGAGCGGACGCAGGAACTGACAGCGGTCGATCGCGCGTTGTGAGGCGAAGCTTCACCTGAACAAAATAGCCTGGAAGGATAGAGTGATCCCGGTTGAGCACCTTGATTTCCGTGAGCATCGTTCGCGAAGACGAATCGAGCGCGCCGGTTCTGTGCGAAACCACTCCGGAGAACGGTCTTCCGGGCTTCTCCTGAACCTGAAGATCCACACGGTCGCCCTCGTGCACAGATTCCGCATAACTCTGCGGAACGTGAATCAAGACTTTCAGTTCGTCTGTGTTTGCAATCCTGAAGAGCGGCCGCGTAGATCTGCCGCTCCCCGAGCTTACGAGATTGCCGGTTTCGAGGTCGAGGTCTCTTTCCGTAATTACGCCCGCGAAGGGCGCGACAATCGTCTGGTAGCTGTGCATCTCCGAGAGCCTCTGCAGATTGGCCGATTCGGCCGCCATCTGCGCGCGCCTCGCCTCGTAGTCGGCCTGCTTCTGATCTCTTTCCTGCAATGAGACTGCATTCTGCGATGCGAGTCGCTGCCAGCGTTCAGACGTTACACGCGCGAGCTCCATTTCCGCCTTGATGCGGTCCAGGTTGGCGCGGGACTCCGCGAGACGTCCTTCAACTTCGGGCGATTGGATAACGAGCAATGTCTGCCCTGCGCGGACATGATCTCCGATTTCCGCATAACGTCTCAGCACGTAGCCGTCGACCCGGGCGTAGAGGCTTGTTTCTGTCATTGCATGTGTGTCACCCGGCAGCAGAACTTCGGATGATTGATTGCTGCGCTCCGCGGCGGCCACCAGCACCGGAGAGTCCGGCGGACTGGCGATCGCGCGCTGATTCATTGTGTGCAGCCGCCCGATTACGCCGGCTGCGCCCATCGCAACAAAGAACCCTGCAAGATAAAAGAGCGACCTGCGCTTCGGATTCATGGAGCGCCTCCTGTTGCTTTCGAAAATCTGCTGAACGCCATCGGAACGAGAAAGAGAGTTCCAATCGTGGCGCTCGTAAGGCCGCCGATGATCGCGCGTCCGAGAGGCGCGTTCTGCTCTCCGCCTTCGCCGAGGCCCAGAGCCATCGGCAGCATGCCGAGAATCATCGCCAGAGCGGTCATGATGACGGGTCGGAAGCGGACGAAGCCTGCCTCCAGCGCCGAGCGTCTGGTTGTGCGGCCCGAAGCGCGAACCTCTTTGGCAAACGTGACGAGAAGAATGCTGTTCGCCGTGCCCACGCCGATCGTCATGATGGAGCCGAGGAGCGCGGGCACGCTGAAGGTTGTGTTCGTCGAGAAAAGAATCCAGACAATGCCGGCCATCGCATTCGGAAGGGCGGCGAGGATGATCAACGAGTCAGTCCAGGACTGGAAATTCAGAACCAGCACCAGGTAGACGAGGATCACGGCAAATGCCATGCCGCCGATCATTGTGCGAAAAGAATCCCGCATCGTCTGCACCTGTCCGCGCACGGCAATGAAGCTGCCGCGCGGAAGTTCGCCTTTGACGGACTCGACGATCCTGTCCACGTCTGCTGCCACCGAACCAAGATCCCGATTCTCATTGGTCACAAATACGTCGAAGAGCGGCTGCACGTCGTAGTGGTTCACGACGGCCGGCGCAGCGCCGTGCCCGATCGTGCCGAGATTTGCGACTGGCTGCCACTTGTGGCCGGCACCGGAAACCGGGATGCTCTGGATCTTTTCGGTCGTGTCGAGCGCGTACTGGGGCACCTGCAATGCCAGGAGGTAGGAGACTCCTGTCTTCGGGTTCAGCCAGTAGTTCGGGGCCACCACGCCGCTGGAACTCAAGGACACAAGAACGTTATTCGCCATATCTCGGGCTGTGACGCCTGCAAGATTGGCGCGGCTTCGATCCATCGTCAGTGTAATCTGCGGCGCATCCATCACCTGATGAAGGTGAACATCCACAGCGCCTGGAATTGTCTTCGCAAGCCGTGTCACCTTTCGCGCGAGGCGGTAATTGGCATCCTGATCTCTGCCCACGATTTGAATGTCTATGGGCGAGGACAGGCCGAAGTTCAAAATCTGACCGACGATATCTGCGGGTTGAAAGAAGAACGTGAGCTGTGGAAATTGCGCGCCAAGCTGCTGGCGCAGTCTCGCCATGTATTTCCAGGTCGAAGCGTGATCCTCTTTCAGCGAAACGAGAATCTCCGCATCGGAAGCTCCAATCGCTGCCGGATCAATGAAAGCCAGGGCTGAACCGCTTGCAGGCAGGCCGATCTTGTCCACGATCATGTCGAGCTCTTCGGGCGGAACGACTTTGCGGATCGCGGATTCCACGTCGCCAATCTCTCTTTCTGTTTCCTCAATTCGCGTGCCGGGCGGCGTGCGGACATGCAGGCGGAATTGTCCGGCGTCAACGGATGGAAAGAAATCCTGGCCGACGAAAGGCAGAAGAATCAGCGCAGAAATCCAGAATACGGCGAAGCCGGCCGTGACCATGCGCCCATGACCCAGCGCGAAGCCGAGAGCGGCCCTGTAGGCGAGACGGATGCGGTGAAACCTCTTTTCGAAGGCGGTCTGAAATCGGCGGAAGTGGCTTTCGCCGATGGGCTGGTGGTTTCCGTGATCGTGCAAAAGGTAATTCGCCATGACCGGCACGAGCGTTCTTGCAAGGATGAAGGAGGTTCCGAGCGCGAAGACAACGGCCAGCGCCATGGGACCAAAGAGGGAGCGCGAAGCCCCTGTCAGAAGCAGGATGGGCACAAACACAATGGCAATGCTTACGGTAGAAACGATGGCGGGCACGACGATCTGCTCTGCGCCGCGCAGCACCGCCTCATATTTGGGCATTCCTTTCTCGAGATTTCTGTGAATGTTTTCGATCGATACGGTCGCATCATCGACGAGGATTCCGACGGCCAGGGCAAGGCCGCCGAGCGTCATCACATTCAACGTCTGGCCGAGTGCGCCGAGCAGCACAATCGAGCCCAGGATTGAAAGCGGAATGGTCGCGATGACGATGAGAGTGCTTCGCCAGTCGCCGAGAAAGATGAGAATCATCCCGGCTGTGAGCAGTGCTGCGAGCGCCGCTTCGCGAACGACCCCTTCGACTGCGGCGCGCACAAAGAGAGACTGGTCGAACAGAGCGTCGAGCTTCAGCGAAGGGGGCAGGGTTGCCTGAATCCGTGGAAGAACCTGTTTGACGCGGGCGACCACGTCCAGCGTAGACGCGCCTCCTGTCTTCATGATCGTCAGCAGGCTGCTTCGTTTTCCGTTCTGGCGCACGATGTTTGTCTGAACCGCGTACCCGTCATGTACCTGACCCACATCACGCACGAAGACGGTCCCTTCTTCCGAATTGCCGACCGGAATGTCGTTGAGATCGGCCGCGATATCCGGGCTGCTGTTCATTTGAACGTTGAATTCCTTCTTTCCAATCTTAATGGCGCCGGATGGAAGAATCAAATTCTGAGCATTGACTGCATTAACGACATCCATCGGCGTAAGCTTTCGCGCTTCGAGAGCCGGCAGATTCAAGTCGACCATGATCTGGCGCACCTTACCGCCGTAAGGTGAAGGAACGGAAGCGCCCTGCACCGTGGCCAGCTGTGTGCGAATGAAGTTCAGGGCATAGTCGTACAACTGCTCTTCGGAGAGAGTCGAGCTTGCCACTGCCAGCTGAAGGATCGGAACGTCCGAAGCATTGTAGCGCAGGATGAGAGGCGGGGTGATGCCTGGAGGAAGCGATTTCAGCACAGTCATCGACGTCGACGTCAGCTGCGCTACAGCGGCTTCCACTTTCGCTTCCGGATGGAAGTAGATCTTGATCACGCTGATCCCGCTCATCGACTGGGATTCCATGTGATCCATGTCGTTGACGGTCGTGGTGTATGCGCGCTCCGAAATGGTCACGACTCGCCGTTCCATTTCCTGAGGAGGAAGTCCGGGATAGGTCCAGATCACGCTGACGACGGGAACGTTGATTTCTGGAAAGATATCCGTCGCCATGGATTTGATGGCAACGCCTCCAAGCAGCGCGATGAGGATCGCAACAACGACGGCGGTGTAGGGCCGCTTCAATGCCTGCTCGATCATGACTCGGATGCCTTCATACTCCAAGAACGTAGCAGGGGCGTTTTCCCTGGACTTTTTTTTCTCCGATCGGAGATTCTTTTTTGAATCTACATAAAATCCATACGAATGATCGTTATGAGCGAAATGTAGTAAGCGCGCGATCACGCGAGAGCGCGAGCAATGCCGCATAACGTTAAGATTTCTGTCTCTTTGTGTTCTTTATGTTTCGTTTCTGTTTCACATCAGCCGCTCTGCGGCAGCGTCTGGCCGGGAATTTCCGAATGAAAGAGTCCCCGGGGATTGAATCTTGATAAAATAGATAGGATAACTCAGGATTGCTTGACTTGCGACACTGGGTCGACTATGCTGGTCGCAAATGGCTCGGCCCCGCATCTTACCCGGATTTGGGCTTTCCCTGGGCATTACTGTGCTCTATCTGAGTCTGGTCGTGCTGATTCCTCTTTCGGCGCTGGGAATTCGCGCGGCATCCGGGGGCTGGGAGGCTTTCTGGAGCGCTGCCGTCGACGCGCGGTCTATGGCATCGTACAGCATCAGCTTCGGGGCATCGGCGGCCGCGGCCCTCGTGAATTCTGTCTGCGGGCTTCTCGTGGCTTACGTGCTGGTTCGCTACCAGTTTCCCGGCCGTGCAGTTCTCGATGCTCTGGTGGACATGCCCTTCGCCATGCCGACGGCCGTTTCCGGAATTGCTCTGACTGCGGTTTATTCTCCAACGGGATTCTGGGGAAGCTTCTTCGGCCGATTCGGAATTCAAACCGCATACTCTCCGATCGGCATCTTCATAGCGCT
>CAZUJO010000113.1:0-9820 GCA_964619995.1 uncultured Leptospiraceae bacterium | reverse complement strand
GTACAGCTCGTTCTTTTCTTTATCAAGAAACTGAATGATGATGCCGTCGATCCTGTACCTCTTTTCGAAATACGCGAAGATTTCATCGAGGATTGTATCGAGATCCAGCTTCGAGTTCAGCTTCTGCGAATATTCACTGATTCGTTCCAGCTCCTGTTTCTGCGTCTCCATAACCAGGCGCGATTGCTTGAGAGTTTCCATTGTGCGGTCAATCCGCGAAACAATGGGTCGTATCAAAACAAACGTTGCAAGAAAGCTGAGCAAACACAGAGGAATGCCAATCAGGAGCATGTGAAGAATTCGCGCAGAGGATGCGGCCTCTGGCATTCTGCTCCAGACGAGGAATAGAACAAAGGCGGCCGTGGCCAGCGCGAAAGGAACCAGGTAACGGCTGATTCGGAACGCCTCGGTGAGGATCGTTTCGCCTCCATAACGCAGGACCGCGAAAGCAAGAAGTCCCGTCGGAAGAATCGCCAGGTTCCCGGCGGGATAGAGATCGATCCCCTGGGTGGCAGGAAGGTTGCCGATCAGCATGAGTCCCCCGAGCGCAAGAGAGAGAACGGCGAAGTCGCCCAATCGTCCGCCCCTTCCTCCGCGGCGCCACTGCCACAGTCCGCCGGCGATGGCGATGAGTCCGACGATTCCGAGCATCTGGATGACCGGACCCGATGCCGAAAAGCGTCCCCAGGAGAATTCATGATAGCCCACGAACAAATAGGGGGTCAGAGCGAATGCGCTCATCAATGCGCATGCAGCATCGAGCAGGATGACCGCCTTTGGAAAAGGTTTTCGCAGGCTCAGAAATGCGAAGCGAAACTGCACTGCGGGCGCGAAGCAAAAGAAAAGATAGCAGAGCTGCTCGAGCCGGTGCCCAATGAGCGGGCTCACCGCAAGGTTCATGGCAAGGGCAGCGAGAAGCTGAACGCCCACAAGATACAGAGAAAACGCGCCCACCTGATTGAGCGCCCGATCCGGCGCGGTCCCGCCGATGAGAATGCCAAGTCCAACGGCTGCGAATCCAGAGAAGAGCGGAATCAGAAGCCCGCGGTCCCAGTCTCCTTTCCATTCCAGGTCGGACGGCGTGAGAAAGAAAGTCGCGAAGCATGCAATCGTGAACAGGAGGATGCCCATCATGATATTGAGCGTGTAGAACAAACCGTGTTTCTGAAGAAACAGGTCTTTGAGATCTTTGAAATCAGAGTTAAAGACTCCGTACGCGAGAATCAACATGGGAATGAAAGACATGGTGCTGCCGGGAAAGATCGGAATCCCGGAGAAACTTGGAAGATTCGAGATCACGAGCACGATCAAAAGCGCGTGGCCGAGCACCAGGGTTCGCTTCTCGCGGAAGGAGTGAGTCTTCAAGTGGTGGTAGTAGAGCGGGATTCCCACGATCAGGAACGTGAGGGCAGCCACTGCGCCCCAGATCTTTAAATAAATCGAAGCGACCGGATAGTTACCAAAACTATAGTGAATAAATTTCCCCGTGAACGCTGCATTGTTCCACGCTGCGAAGCATCCGAGCAGACTGATCGACCAGTTCAGCGCGGCCATCCAGAGCACGATCCTGTACTTCCGGTCAAGGATGTAGTGAATCAGGTGCGTCGATGCCGGCGCGAGAATCAGAACGCCCGGATACAGGCGGGTGTTCCAGTAGAGAAGGGTCGACTCGTCCTGAACGACGGACCTGAGCGCGAGCACGAGACCGAGCGTCCCGAATCCGGCGCACGTGCCGCTGAACGCCAGGTAATATCCAATCCTCTCCTTTCGCGCCAGGCGAAAGAGGCCGATTGCGCAGAGGACGAAACCGACGGCGAATGTGATAAATCCAGGCACGGCGAAAGGCAGCATGTACCAGAAGTAGAGTACACTGTCTGCATGTTCGGGCAAGCCCGGGAACGGAATCAGCGGGTGGATGTCAAACGTCACATGTCAGCGTCCGCGGAGCGCCGTGCTCCGCGCAATTTCTTTTCGAGATTTGGTTAATTGATTTCCGGCTTCTTCCAGAGTAGAATCAGAATGACGATGGCGAACATGGTTCCCACGGGCAGATACCAGAGGGTTGCCACAGACATCACGATGCCGGCGGGCCGGCCCACCTGCGGTTTCCAGAAGAGCAGCGTTGCGGCGAGAAGCCAGGCCAGACCGAAAATCACAAAAGGCACTCCGAGCCCGAACGGATTGATTCCCAGGGCCTGGACGAGCGACGCCCAGGGGCCCGGATGATCGGGACCGTAGTATTTTCCTGTGACCAGGACCTGAAGTCCGTCGAATACCATCCAGCCGCCCGGCTGCACGGCGAGAAATCCAGCAATGAGTGTTTTGTTAAATCGCATAGCAGTTGTTATGCGGCGATTTTTTTTTCTGTCGCACGCCGCCGGGACCAGAATCAACCGGGCCTCTGTGCGGGAAAGAAGTTCTCTCGCGCTGCCTTTCGCCCGGTTCAGATCCAGCGGTTCCAGGGGAACGGCGCGAAATGATAGAGGCCTGCCCAGATCGTAAACCACATCCCGAAAGCGCCCGCGGCGAAGGCACAGGCCAGGATCCAACCCGGCAGGAACCGCTCGCGAAGTGCAAGGTAGCTCAGGTAGAGGTACAATGGAAAATACAAAAAGAGGGCTGTGAAATAGCCGGGCGAATAGTGCCGGAACCGAAACTGCGTGTACATGTGAAACATGAAATTCCAGAACTGCTGCCCGCTCACCCAGAAGAACAAAAGCGCGAGCGCCCAGGTTGTTTTCTTCCGCGATGCAAGAGCGGTCAGGCCAATCAGCACGACCATGAAGCCTGCGTTGTTGATATAGAATGCGCTGATCTGGATCTGTCCCTGCAGGATTTCTTCCACCCACCGCGCGAAACCCAGAGATTCCTCCACCACATGAACGGCAAAGACTGCCGGGAAAAGCCAGAGAAACTGCCAGTAATGTTCGCGTTCGTATGAGGCGAAGCTCATTTCTTCACCTGAATCATGGCGAGCCACATCACGCGAAACGGCGCGGGTTTTCCCGGGGCCGGCGGTTCTCCCTGGTTTCCGATGGCGACAATGTAGGTCTCGCCGTCTTTGAATCCGGCGAAGGCAGGAGATCCGCGAAGAGCGGTTAACGTATCGGCGGAAAGCTCGTTGGTCCGGACGGCCGGATCGAAGGGCGCTGCATAGAGGAGTTTTTCGCCGCCCACGAGCTGCACGCTGTTTGGCCGGTCGATGATCTTGCTGAATGCCGGGAATTGATAGTTCGAAGAATCAAGGACAACGCCCGCTGCGGGCTTGATTTCATAGGGGGGAGCTTCTGTATTGTCAGGCCGCCGCGTTTGAGAATGCGTCGTGTCGACGGCGAGCACAGGCCAGTCTCTTTTTCCACATCCCAGACTGAGCAGAACAACGAGAACCAGCAATTTGCGCATGAGGGAGGATCTCAGGGGCCGCGGCCCGAGTCAATCCTACATCCGGTCCGATTTTTCAGACGGGCGGCCCCGTCCGGGCCGGCTCAAAACCGTCTCCAGAACGATTCCCGGATCCTCATGAAAGAAGATCTCCTCCTCGTAGGCAGGCGAAATGAATCGATCATGGCTTGCACGCGCCAGAAACGCGCGCAGAAAATCATAATAGCCCGCCGTGTTTACAAATGCGCAGGGCTTGTGATGAACACCGAGCTGCACCCACGTCAGCATTTCGAAGATTTCCTCGAGGGTTCCGAGTCCTCCGGGCAGAGCGATGAACGCATCCGATCTCGATTCCATAACGGCCTTTCGCTCGTGCATGCTGCGCACCACAATCAGCTCGGAGAGGCCGGCATGTGCGATTTCGCGCGCCGCCAGAAAATCCGGGAGAACGCCGACGACTCTCCCGCCGGCAGAAAGGGCTGAATCGGCAGTCCGTCCCATCAGACCAACGCGCGCACCCCCGTAGACGAGTGTGAGTCCTGCCCGCGCAATCATCCGGCCCAGGTTTTCTGCCGCGTGCATGTAGACTTCATGGGCTCCGGAGCTTGAACCGCAGAATACGCAGATGGTTTTCATTTCGCGCTCCTCATCCATGCCGCGAAATCGCCGGTCGATCCGCGAAAGGCGTTCATGTCCACCCGGCCTTTGATTCCGGGCAGGCGGGCCACCATGGAATACTGCCAGATCCGGTAACGGTCCTTGAATACACCGCGCGGTTCAAAGAAGACATCGCGGATCCAGACATCGCGCTCGAGATGGGAGGCGTTCAGGTTCGTTCGAAAGAAATCGTAGGTGGTGTAGATCGTCGTCTTTCTGCCGGCAGCCCCGTCAATTGCCCGGAGAAAGCCATCGACTTCGCGTGTAACGTCTGTTATGCGGGGATTCTCGGAGCAGTTTCCGGAGTACTCCAGATCTGCCACAAGCGGAAGATCCGCTTCGCGAAAGCGAACGGTGCGCAGAAAGTGCCGCGCCTGTTCTTCTCCGGATCGGCAGAGCGTGAAGAAATGGTACGCACCGCGCGCGATGCCCGCGCTTTCCGCCTCGGTCCAGTTCCGGGCAAAATCCGGGTCCACGAAATCGCCCCCTTCGGTTGCTTTGATGTAAGCAAAACGGATTCCGGAACCGCGCAGCGCCATCCAGTCGATTTTTCCCTGATGATGCGACACGTCGACGCCGCGAACCGGGAACTCATCCTGTGTGGGCATGTTGAACCACAGAGTTCCCCGCCGGAACTCAGCGACGGCCACCGCCGCGCAGAGGCCGGCAGCCAGGGCGATGAGGAAGAACTTCTGCACGCGTCTTTGTAACGGATCACCGTCAGGCGGAAAGGAAATTTCGGACGGGCAGGGCTGGCTGCGCTGACTGTTTCAGGCAAGGCGGGCCCGATCGAAAAGATCGACCAGACTTTCCCCGCGGCCCGAGTCCGTGTGATGCCGGTAGGTGCTCCAGTCCGAGCGAAACTTCGTAATGCCGGTACGCGCAAGCGCGTCTGCCACGAACTGCCCGTGGAGTCCAGCTGTGTCGGTCAGGGTCCCGTCAATGTCAAAAACGAGAAGAGTCACCGGCTCAAAAAAAGAACTGCTTCTCAAACGCAAACATCAAATTCCCCATCCGCTCCTTGCGGACCTCCGTGTAATTCAGATAGTCGAGCACCATCTCGTTCACAGGAAACAGCTGAAGACTGCCGCCTGCATTCGAAATTGAATACGAGAAATAACCGGGATAGCTTGCATCGTAGACCACTTCGCGGTAGCCGACCGTTACTTTGAAATCGCCTGTGACGTGATAGTTGACCGCGGCCATCCGGTCCGTGCGGGCGAGCCGGTAATGAGCGTCCGCGCGTTCGTAGGTCCCTTGAAATCCGGAAGACGCAGGTTGAATCTGCGTGCGCTCATAGCGCATGTTTCCGCGCAGCGACTCGCTCCGGTCCACCTTCACTGTCGCCGACCATTTCTGATAGATCGGCAGAGTCAGTTCCAGCCCGGCGTAAAGTCCGTGCGCATCTGCATGATAGGGATTGTTGAAAAGAGGAACGACGATTCCGGACGCAGAAAACGTAAGCGGTCTGTAGTTGAAGTCCAGGCTTTCGCGGATGAACCCGCCGCGCACGGCCAGAAGGCTCACCGGGTTTACGTGAAAGTATCCAAGGAAGTTGTACGCAAGGCCGCCTGACGTTGTGGACCGGTCAAATCCGCTGAGCTGTACAACGGTGGTTTTGTCGGGAAGGGGCACGTCCGATACTCCGTAGTACGTAATGGTTCCATGTTCGCGGTAGTACGCGCCTTCGATGTTCAGCTGCTGCAGGAAACCGGGGGCGAAATAGACCCGGACCGGCAGATTGAACTGAGGCTTGTTGACCCATTCGTTGTTGTACTGCGCCGCCGCAACCGGCTGCGTTGTGGATGTCTGTCCTCGGAGAAGGTCATCGCGAAAGAACCGGCCCTCGAGGTCGGTCTGATAAAAGTCGCGGCTCAGTCCCGTCCAGAACTGCATCTGCATGCCGAGAATCGAGTAGCTTTCCGGTTTCCTGTCCTGATCCGGAGCAGCACCGAGCGCTCCGCTGAAGCAGATCAGAAGCGCAATTGAAAGAAGTCTTGAATGTCCCACAGTCACGGGATTTTTCCGCGGCGAAGCGGATCAAGTAGAATCGTGGTTTGAGACGATGTATCAATCTCGAAGTGGTTCATCGCACAGCAGCCTCACACCGTGCCACGTAGTGGCCGGCCGCATGGTCCTGCGGATTTTTCTCGAGCACTGTGCGAAAATGTTCCAGCGCTTCCTGCATTCGTCCTTCGTGGTAGGCCGTCACTCCGGCTTCAAACACCTGCCGCAGTTCCAGGATCTGCTGCACGGGCTCGGACGATTCCGGGAAGATTTCAACGACCCCGACGCTCTGCTGTTTTCCTTTCACGTTCACCCGATCCACGAAGCGAAGGCGGTAGGCAGCCGGGTTTTCGAGCCTCCTCAGCGTGACTTCTGTAATCAAGATCGACGCGCCGTATTCTTTCGTCAGTCCCTCCATGCGCGATGCAAGATTGACCGCGTCGGCGATGACGGTGCTTTCCATTCGTTCCGGAGAACCGACGGTGCCGAGAATCAGATTTCCGATGTGAATGCCCATGCCGACGCGGATGGGATCGTAGCCCTGCGAAGCGCGGTGCTGATTGTATGAGCGAATTTCCAGCTGCATCTGAACGGCAGCGCGCACTGCATCGTCGGGGCTGCGGGGAAAGAGCGCCATGATGCCGTCGCCGATGTATTTGTCCACGAAGCCGTGATTGTCTGCGATGATCGGATTCATTCGGCGCAGGTACGAATTCAGAAACTCGAAGTTTTCGCGCGGCGTCATTTTCTCCGACATGGCCGTGAAGGACCGAATGTCGGAGAAAAGAATCGTCATCTCTCTCTGCACCTGATCTCCCAGACGCGTTTC
Organism: uncultured Leptospiraceae bacterium; assembly: GCA_964619995.1. GTDB lineage: Bacteria > Spirochaetota > Leptospiria > Leptospirales > Leptonemataceae > JAEUSB01. The sequence continues at coordinate 2,946 of CAZUJO010000113.1, read as the reverse complement.
CGCGATAGACTGACGTCCCAGAAAATTCAAAAACTCAACCGGTACAAACCGGCTGAACGACTGGTTTGCGGCCATCAGATTCTCCGTCAGCAATTCCACCTGACGTCGGGCGCGGGCGTTGGATATGGCGATGATGAGCGACTGGCTGAAGATGAACGCAAACACTCCGTAATGAACGCTCGCAAAACCGAGGCTGGGAAGGCTGTTTGCCAGAAGGATGTCGCTTGCCGCCGTGGCCGCAAGAAACACGAAACCGCCGAGGGAAATCCAGGGCACGAAATCATGCTCTTCGATGCCTGCGCGAACGAGCACAGCGAGCGCCCACATGGCCGCCGGAATCGTAAAGATCTGATAGTAGATCAGGCTCCGGACAAAGATTTCCTGTGGCGCGAGGCATACGAGGATTGCGAATGCCGCCGACACCGCGCCGATGATGATGTGAAATGGAAATCTGCCATCCTGCCGGAAGAATGTGTGCAGAAAGAACGCAAACACCGGGAGCGATATGTAATACGTAAGATATTCTGCGCGGAGCACCCAGACGCGGAGGGGCCCGCCCGGATGGGCAGGCTCAAAGTAGTCGCCCATGAGCAGCGCGCGCAGTGCAATCAACATGCAGAATACGCTGAACCAGAGGGGAGAGCGTTCGCCGGGCCGCAGGAGAAAGATGGCAAAATGGTACAGGCCGATGATGAAGATGGCTCCGACCAGGAAAAAATCCACGCGCAGGCGCGCCTCATTTCCAGGCTGTGCTTGGAGCGCGGAAACGGATCCGAGCAGAAGAATGACTGCGGGTAACGTCCGCATGGCTCGATTGAGCCGTGCACGCCGGCTCTGTCAAGGTGAGATTCGGCGCGAAATTGAACCAACTGCCAGACATGCTGTCGTCGCTGCGACGGCCGCTCCCATGATCTGCACGGAAAATGCCGGCACGGGCGAGAGAAAGTGCGATCCAATGGTTGCGGCAAGTCCGGCTGCGATTCCTGCCACGATCGATGCGGGTGAAATGAACGACGGCAGAAACGTATACGTGATCAATACGGCGATGAGTCCGCCGTGAATGTAGCTCATGGACCCCAGAGCCAGCGAGAGAAAGTCTTCCCGGCCAATGCGTGCGAAGATGAGCGCTGACACGACGAGGCAACCGAGCGAAAACACGCTCCAGAGCGCTCCCGATTTTTCGGATCGAAATACGAACTTCCAGATCGCGCCGATGGAATTCATGGCCGAGTCGAGCGAAGACATGCCGGTTGAGACAATCAACACAGCGAAAAAACCGGCCGCCAGCGGAAGATCGAGGTTTCGCACGTAGTCTACGAGCGGAGAGCTTTTCTCAAGCGCGGCATGGCCGGATTTTCTGAGCAGGATGCCCACCGCAAGATAGGTCGCAATCACAGCGAGCGCTGCGAATCCGGAATAGAAGATCGACCGGGATGCGGCGCGCGCGTTCTTCGTAGCGAGCACTCTCTGGATCATGTCCTGGTCTGCGCCGTGCGTCGCCACAGACAGAACGAGTCCGCCAAAGAAGAGAGTTAGAAAGTAGTTCGGATTCGAAAGGGATGCATTTGTGTTGATCCACCGCAGATCGAGTGTGAACGGCTCAGGCGAAGCATGGATCTCGCGCGCAAGAAGCGCGCAGATGAGAAGCCCCACGCCGTAGTTGATGGCGCCGTGCACCTGGTCTGTGATGACAACGGCCTTCAGGCCTCCCGAGATGCTGTAGATGGTAACGAGCCCGCCGATCACCAGAATCCACCCGGCCACAGACCATCCGAACAGCTGGTGCATCGCGTAACCGGCCATGTAGTAACGTGCGCCGTTGGCCAGATACTTGGCAAATATATACGATACGGCCAGGGGCACGCTGCCGGTTCGCGTACCGCCGATGGTTTCATAGATCGAAAGATGGAAGCGGTCGTAGAGCCCGCGCATGAAAAACAGCGCGACGAGTCCGCGGCCGGCGATGTAGCCCAGACAGAGCCAGATGAGTTCAAAATCCGAACTGAAGCCGGCTGCCGGGAAGATCATCACCGTTGCCACGGACGTTTCGTTTGCGACGACAGCAAACATGGCCGGAAACGCGGCCACCCGGCGTCCGGCGAGGAAATATTCCGCATCGCCCTGGCCCTGCTTGCGCGTGAAGTAGGCAATCAGCACGAGTGAGAGAACGTAGAGAGCGGGCGCAATGAGGAAGGACGAGAGCATGGCAGAGATTTCACGGTCCGGGCATGCCGCCAAATCGAATTTTCGCAGTTGCTTGCCGGGGTGAGGAGACCGGAACTGTGAAGTATGCGTGAGCGCGGAGCATCGTTTTGCAGACCAGAGAGCTGAACCGGGCCGAAAGCACGTTCTACCTGCTCGACTCCGTGAGCTCGATGAATTTCGCCGTCATCGCCGAGGGGCAGGGTTCCATTGCATCGCAGATTCGGTCCGCAGCAGCGTCGCTCCTGAAACGAGAGCCGCTTGCCCGCGTGCGAATCGCGCAAAGAGGCGGGAAACTCTTTTTCGAAGAAAATGCAGAAGAGCCAGAGATCGCGCAGGCGGCCGATCTCGTAACGCATCTGGAAACCGACCTGATTCGGCCGTTTGCGTCTGGACCTCTGTGGCGTATAACGTTCACGGAATCAGACGGACGGTTCTCTCTTGCCGTCACGTTTCACCACAGCATTGCCGACGGCCGGTCCGGATTTCGTTTTCTATTTGATCTGCTTTCTCGCATCGACTCATCGGACGAAGGAGCGTCAGGCGGTCTTGCTGAGTCCGATGCGGGCGCGCTTCAGGATCGATTTGTGTCAACGGTGCCCGGTCCGAAAAGATCTCAGCCGAGACCGGAAGCCATGCCCTGGTTTGCGCGAAAGACGCAGGAATCTGTGCCCGCGCTCGCGCGTTTTGAGCTCAATGAAGAGGAAACCCGGGCGCTTGTTTCTGCGGCAAAAAGTCATTCGG
>CAZUJO010000112.1:2614-9833 GCA_964619995.1 uncultured Leptospiraceae bacterium | reverse complement strand
GTTTCGAAGTCCTCGACGCCTCCATGGGAAAGCAGTCAGCGGGAATCATAAACTTTATTAAGAAAATACAGAACGGCTCTCCGGCGCTCGTGGCTCCGGACGGACCCCACGGCCCCATCTACGAAGCAAAGCCCGGCGTGCTCTATATGGCGCACAAAGCGAATTCAGTGGTGGTTCCCGTCGGCGTGGGTTTTTCGCGCAGAATTGTCGGGCCCAACTGGGACGACTTCAATCTGCCGCTTCCGTTCTCGCGCGTTGCGCTTGTAATCGGCGAGCCGATTGTGCCCGGGGACATCTCGGATGAGGCGCTGAAGAAACGCGCAATGGAACTCGAAGCGACCATGGACCGTCTGTGTTTTCGCGCAAACGAGATGCTTTTCGGAGCTAGCGCGGCCGCGCCAGAAAAAGCGTCAGCATAATCACGGACCACAAGAGGGTTCCGAACAGTACCGGCAGCCCCAGAAGAAGCAGAATGCTTCTTCCGGAAAAGAACAGGACGAAGATCAGGCCGGCAGAAACGCCGAAGAGGGCTGCCCACAGGTAGACCTGACTGCGCGAAACGGGGCGCGAAGGCCGGCCGCGATTGAACAGCCCGCGTTTTCCCTGGCGCGAATTCGTCCGGCGTTCGGATCTGAGGTCTTCTTCTTCGATTTCGCGCGATTGAGAATCTGGCTGCAGGAAGTCGAAGTTGATGTTGCCGCGTCGAAATGCCTTCTGGACGCTCGCTTCCATCTGAGGGTTTTCGTGCGGATCCTCTGCGCGATTTTGCTGCGAAATCGAATCGGGACGTTCGTGATTTTCGCCGCTCATGATTTCTTCTCCGCAACCAGCTCTGCAAGAAGGCGCTGGTATTTCTCTACTTCCCCCTGCAGCATTTCAAAGCGGCGCGCGAGGTATCCTGTATAAAGGCCGATCAACCACACACCGGAAACTTTCAGTACTTCCTTCTGAAACCCGGGGATCTCAAAATTCGGCGCGAACTCATAGGCAAGCACAAGCACATAGAGCAGATTGAATACGAGCACACCGATCACAGCAAGGCGCATGCCGTATCGCAGCGCGTTCGAAACGATGATTACGAAATAGACCAGAAAGAACATGCTGTCGCTTCCGCCCGTCGGCAGAAGGACGAGCGAAACCGCGGCCAGATCCGCGCACATCGTCAAATACTTGATCCCCGGATGAAATGCGCCCGTTTCGCGCGATTGGATGATGTAGAGAGTCACTCCCAGATTCAGCACGGCCACGAATGCAGTGACGCCGCCGATGTAGGTCCAGGAAAACAACTGCCCCGATGCCGCGCCGGAGTGAAGAAGCGTGCCCAGATATCCGGCAATCAGAACCACCAGGAGCCATCGGACGCCTGCTTTGTTCTTTTCGTTCTTCAGCTCCCAGGCTGCCTTTTCCGGCTTAATCATCCGCTTGTCTTCGCCTCCGGGGCGCGATGTGTCAACTGTGTTTGGTCCTCACTCTTTTGGCTTCAAATTCCACGTCAGCGCCAGCGTCAGGATCGCGACAATGCAGGCCGCCGCAATGAATGCGAGCGCTCCGGACCATCCATAGTTCTTTGAAAGAAATCCAAGCATGATGCCTTCGATGAATTTCCCTGAATAGCCCAGCAATCCTATGAAACCAGCAGCGGCGCCGACGGCTTTCTTCGAAGTGAAGTCGAGGCCTGCCACCCCGAGCAGCATGACCGGAGGATAGATAAAAAAGCCCACGACTCCAAAGAGCAAAATGTGCGCCCAGAGATATCCGGGAGGCATGAGGATCATGCCGATGAATGCGAAGAATACAGGAATCATGCAGAAAAAGCTCACCATTCCGCGGCGGCCGCCTGCGAGATCCGAGATCCAGCCGATGAGAAGCGTGCTGACGATGGCGCTTCCTTCAAATGCCAGAGTGCTGAAGCCGCCCGTCTGCATGCTGGCCTGCTTCGCCTGTTTCAGATACGTAGGACCCCAGTCGATAAGACTGTAGCGCACAACGTAGACAAACAGGTTCGCCAGAGCAAACAACCAGATGATGCGGTTCGTAAGCACATTGTCCCAGAGAATTTCCCAGAGCGAAAGCTCCTGCTCGAGCGAAGCCTGGTGTTCTGGAACAGCCGGCGCTTCTCCCGCGGGGCGATAGGCGCGATTGCCTGGCAAAAGTCCGATCAGCCAGAAGCAGGCGGGAATGAGCACGAGGTTCAGCATCGTAACCGCGGCGGCCAGCGATTCAGAGCGCATAACGTCCGATTGAATCAGGAGCAGAAACGCGCCGCCGGCAGCGGCATTGCCCAGCAGGACGGATGCGATCAGGAGGATCAGATATTTGCCGTTTGACAGCAGCGGTAAAGACTCAATCGACATGAGCACCACGCTCTTATGATTATCGCGCAGACGCACCATGAGATACTCTGCCGTTAGAACCGCTAGGACGCCTGGGATATAGAACGCGGAACGCCATCCTGCCCACGATGCAGCCGCAGCAGCCAGCGGCCCGATGAGGCCCCCGCCGATGTTGTGCGCAATGTTCCAGAAACCGAATACAGTTCCGCGCTCTGATTTAGAATACCAGTGACCCAGCGACCGCCCGCAGGGAGGCCAGCCCGCGCCCTGAAAAAAGCCGTTCATAATCCACAGAGCCAGGTGAATCCAGTAGTTCGATGCGGCCCCAAAGAGGAAGTTGCACGCAGCAGACAGAAGAAGGCCTGCCGGCATGAATGCGCGCGGATTGGACCGGTCCGAAAGTGCGCCCAGGATGAACTTGCCAATCCCGTAGGAAAGACCCGTCGACCCGATGAGAAGCCCCATCTGCGTTGCCGAATAACCCAGATCGGTGCCGGCTTCTAGCGAAACGATCGGCAGGTTGTTCCTCGTGAAATAATAGAATGTGTAACCGAGGAAGGTTGCCTCAAGGATCTGCCAGCGCAGCGGCGCAATGCGCTCGTTCTGCTCAGTTTCCGGAAGGAGCGGCCTGTGGGCGGCCGGCTGAAAAATGCGAAGCATGTCGCAGTGCGCCTTCTTCTAGGCGAATGTCAATCACAGCGGTCGCACACTCAGAAAAAAGATTGCAGTTTGGAACACTGCGGTCACTTTACCGGAGATGCTTGCGAAGAAATCTCCAGAAGAGCAGCACATCGCCGAGCTTGAGCGGACGCTCGAAGCCGCGCAGCGCAACGGACGATTGATTGCAGAAAGTCAGTCGACGGTAAGCCGCATTCTTTCGCAGGCGCCGGTGATGATCTATCTCTACGATCTCGTAGATAAAAAGAATCTCTACATCAACCGCGAAGCTACGGAATTTCTGGGATACTCAACGGAGCAGATCCAGGCGCTCGGTTCTGAGATGCTGGCCACTCTGATTCATCCGGAAGATCTGTCGCGGGCCATGGAGCACCACAACCTGCTCCGTAATTCAGATACAACGCTCAAGCTCGTCTATCGCATGAAGAATGCTTCGGGTGAGTGGAAGCGTTTCATCTCCTGCGACACGCCGTTCGACAAAGCGCCCGGCAAGGAGACCCGTTTCATTCTTGGATGCGTTCAGGAACTGCCGGACTGACGCCGTCAGGCGATGAGTTCAGAAGTCATGGTTGTAACGGCCTGACCGGACAGATACACCCGGTCTTTTTCCACGCGAACGCCGATTTCCCCTCCGCGCTTTGAAGCCTGGAATGCGCGAAAGTTGCTTTTGTTTAGTTTTTCCTGCCAGTACGGGCCGAGCGTGCAGTGCGCGGAGCCTGTAACAGGATCCTCCGGCACTCCGGCCGCGGGACCGAAGAAGCGCGAAACGAAGTCGTACTGGCTTCCGCGCGCCGTGACCATTACGCCGCGGGCGGGGACGCGCGCAATCGCACCGAGGTCGGGCGCAAGCTCGCGCACATCGCGCTCCGACTCAAGCTCAATCAGGTAATCGAACTTGCTTTTCGCCGCTGCCACAATATGAGCTCCGATCCCGCGAACGATGTCGGCAGGAGGATCGCATGGCGCGGCGGGCAGGGAAGGAAAGCTCATTTCGATCAAACTGCCCTGCCGTGTAACCACGAGCTCCCCGCTGCGCGTGACAAAAGAGATCGTCGGTCGATTCCAGACGCCCGTTTCCCACAGCACGTGCGCTGCAGCCAGGGTGGCGTGGCCGCAGAGATCCACTTCGACGAGCGGGGTAAACCAGCGGAGGCGGAAAGACGGACCTTCCGGCCAGAGAAAAGCGGTTTCAGAAAGATTGATTTCGAGCGCAATGTTCTGCATTTGCAGATCATCGGCCGGGGTTTCGAGAATGCAGACGGCTGCCGGATTTCCGGTGAAGGGGCGCGAAGTGAATGCGTCGACAATTCGAAATTTCATTTCTTCGCGCCGCGCGGTCAGTCTTTCAAGCCAGGGAACCTGTTCGGAGGCAGCGTCGCATGACTGCAGTTATGCGATGCCAGATCGCGCTGGATCGTGGACATATTGTTCGCTGCGTCGAAGTTTCCAAAATCGGCCGGCCCGTTGTCGCGGATGCAGATCTGCGCTTCCGCCGTCAGCTTTCCGTCCGGGAATCGCGCCTTGTTCACAATTCCGTCCCAGAGGATTTGCGGAAACGGTTTCCCCAGTTTCGCCCGCAGCCCTGCAACGGCGACGCGCGAAGCCATTGCGTTGCCTCCCGTCGGATCGGTGCCGCCGCCGGAGATCACATTGTTGTGAAGGTGGATCGTCTCCGGGTAAGGATCGTAGTTCTTGTCTTTGATGGGCTTTTCCGTAACGAGGTAGCTGACGATGAGCACGTTCGATGTGATGTTGTCTTTGATTGTGTTTTCGAACGCCTCAATGTTGTCATTGGCCATGATCATAAAGCCCGTGCCGGTTGGAACCATGGCGACGATGTTTCCGGAAGGCGCGAAGTTCTTGTAATTGTTTGCGACAATCTGGTTTTTAAAAACGCGCGTATTCTTGCCGCCCTGCACAGGAAGATCCGGCAGATCAAAAACAAGAATCCCTCCTGTGTTGTTCGTTGCTGTGTTTTCGTATACGTCGGCATACGTAGAGTTCTCAATTTCGATTCCAGCTACGTTCATTTCTGCACGGTTCCTGCGAAGCACGATGTTTCGCGACTGACCCACGTAGATTCCCGCATCCGATGCGCCGATCGCCACGGACTCTTCGACGAGAACGTTTTCGCACTGCACGGGATAAATTCCGTACGCGCCGTTTGTTTCTTTAGGACCCTCAGTCCATTCTGCCTTCACCCGGCGGATCGTTACGTTCTTTGCGCCGTTGACTTTCACGGCGTCTTTCGTTGTATCCTGGATCGTCAGATCTTCGAGGAGAAAGTCACCCTGCTGCACGAGAAGGCCGGCGGCTCCCTCTTTCTGTCCTTTGAAAGACAGAATCGTTTTATCCATACCCGCTCCGCGGATCGTGACTCCTTTTTCGTTGAGAGTAAGGCCGCGGTCCAGATGAAACGTTCCTGCCGGCAGCTCGATCACAGAACCGGGTTTCGCCGTGATCAGTGACTCCTGGAGTTTCTTTTGAAAGGTCGCCTCGTCCGGCGTGATTTCTACAGTTTTCTTTCCGCAGCTTGCGGCGGCCAGGCCGAGCGAAATGAAGAGAAGCAGGATTCGCATGGGGTCCCCCTTGTTTTCGCCAGTTCTGCCGCGCCGACCGAACCATCACAACTGTTTTCCTTTTCACTTGACCTGGAAGGGCCGGATGCGTCTCTTTCAGCATGGCCGCCCGTAAAGAAGACGAACTCGAACTCGACGACATCACCCTTTTGAATGTGCACCGTTACCCGGATTCCGTGCCCGCATCGGTTGTAGCGCAGGTCAGAAACTCCAAAGCAGCACAGAAGCGGCTCGAAGAACTGCTCAAAGGTATGTCCGGCGGCCGGCGCAGCCGCGTAGAAGTTCCCGCGCCGGAAGAAGGCGCGGCTCCGGCGGAAGGCGCCCCGACCGGCCTCAGAGACTTGCTCAAGAAGTTCATTCCTTGAAAGACGTAAACATCGGCATCCTCGGCGCGGGCAACGTTGGCCGCGGCCTCATTGAATTGATTTCTCGAGACGGCGACCTGATCGCAGAGCGCACGGGCGTGCGTTTGAAAGTTGCGCGGGTCATGGACCGATCCTACGAAAAGAAGGCCGAAGCCCTCCGCGGCATCCCGGCTTCGGCTGATGCAGACGCTGTGCTTTCTGATCCTTCTATTTCGATCGTAGTTGAGCTGTTAGGCGGTCTGAAGCCGGCCGGTGACTATATCCGCGCGGCCCTTCAAGCAGGGAAGTCCGTGGTGTCCGCCAACAAAGCGCTCATTGCATCACCCGAAGGGCCCGAGCTCTTGAAACTTGCAGAGCAGAAGAACGTGAACTTCGGATTTGAAGCCGCCGTGGCGGGAGCGATTCCTGTGATTCGCACGCTTCGCACGCACGCTGTTTCGGGCGAAGTCAAGTCCATCCGCGGAATTCTAAACGGCACATGCAACTTTATGATCACGCGCATGGAAGAGGACGGACTCGACTATGACGCGGCCCTGAAGCTCGCGCAGCAGCGCGGATTTGCCGAAGCCGACCCTGCGTTCGATGTGAGCGGACAGGATGCAGCGCAGAAGCTTGCGATTCTTGCGGGAATCATGCTCGATTCCTACGTGCCCTCGGACCGCCTTCGCGTAGAAGGAATCACGGCCATTCGTCCGGTCGATCTTAAGATTGCGCAGCGCATGGGCTGGGTGATCCGCCTGCTCGCGGTGGCCCGCCGCACTCCGCAGGGCGATCTGCTTCGCGTGCATCCAGCGATGATTCACCGCAACCACATGCTCGCCTCCGTAAAAGAGGAGACGAACGCCGTATTTGTAGATTCTACAACGACCGGTCCTTTGCTCTTGATAGGCAAGGGCGCTGGAGCGCATCCGACCGCAACCGCTGTGCTCAGCGATTTGATTGATCTTGGGCGCGGCGGAGAAGTCCGTCCCGCCCTGTTTCAAAAAGTTGAGCCCGCCGTCCGTTCCGATTTTACTTATCGTTTCTACGTGCGCGTACAGACGCAGGATCGTCCGGGCGTCCTTGCGGAAATCGCGACGCTGCTGGCAGACCACAACATCTCGATCGCATCCTTTCATCAGGAAGAAGGGCCGGAGCCCGTTCAGCTCGTCATTGTAACGCACGAAGCATCTGAAGAAGCCATGGTGGACGCGATGCAGCAGATCGATCTTTTGCGCGTTGTGATGGGATCATCCGTAATGATCCGCATCGAGGACATGTAAAC
>CAZUJO010000112.1:0-2604 GCA_964619995.1 uncultured Leptospiraceae bacterium | reverse complement strand
TAAACAGCTTCACATGAAAGGACCGCTCGCACAGCTGCGTGACATGAGCCGGGTGCTCATGCGGAGTTCGATGTCGCCGGCTGCGCGCTCTGTCCTCGAAATGGAGGAACGCAACGGCGCGCGCGTTGCGAATCTGTTCCGGTATATCCTGGCTGTCCTGCTGGCCATTCCGCTTGTGCTCTCCGCGCAGAATCTTTTTGAGCTGAGCGTGAACCTGTCTGCGCTCTCGCTCTACATTCTTTTTACAGTGGCTCACACAATCGTTCTTCGCAAGAAGTCCGCCCAGTTCATAAATTTCTTTAACTACACAGCTATCCTTTATGACTTCGGCCTCATCACGGGCGTGATCCTTTACTACGCGCACGTCGTCAGCCCGGGAAATTTCGCTCACGCAGTGAAGAACCCGAGTCTCCTCTATTACATTTTCCCCGTGGCCCTGACCGTTCTCCAGTTTCGACTCCGCTATGTCCTGGTTTCGCTTGCGTGCATGATGTTCACCTGGTGGGGAATCATCGGTTACGGCGTGTTCTCGAGGATGCCGCTCACGCAGGACTGGAACGCTTACATTCTCGGTCCGGCCGTGATTCTGTCGGACGCGGCCACCCGGCCGGTGCCGTTCATCGGCCTTGCGCTTCTCCTCGCATACAGCATCTATCGCGCAATTTTCATGATTCGCCGCATCGGCGATCTTGAATCGCGCCGCGCATCCCTTGCGCGTTTCTTTTCGCCCGACGTTGTGGAAGAGATCAGTTCGAGCGAAAGCGGTCTTTCGCCTGGACTCCGGCAGAAAGTTACGATCTTGTTTTCTGACATTCGCAACTTTACGAAGATGTCAGAGGGCCTCGATCCAAATGAGCTCGCGTCGTTTCTGACAGATTTTCGCGATCGAATGATTGCAGCGATCTTCGCACACGGCGGCACCATCGACAAGTTTGTCGGCGATGCGATCATGGCCACATTCGGAACACCGCGCCCTTCGCCGGTTTCTGGGCTGGATTCGCGCAATGCAGTGCAGGCGGGACTTGCGATGAAGCGCGCTCTTTCGGATCTAAACCGCGACCGCGCGAGACGCGGACTTCCTGAAATCGCCATCGGAATCGGCATTCACGCAGGCGAAGTATTCTGCGGCACGATCGGCTCCGAAGGACGCATGGAATACACAGTGATCGGAGACGCCGTGAACACAGCTTCTCGCATTGAGTCGCTGTGCAAGTTTCTGAAAGTCGATTTTCTGATCTCGGATGCAGTGGAACGGGAGCAGGAAGGGTCCGTACGCACAAAACGCATGCCTCTCGTCCGCGTGAAGGGCAAAGAAGCGCCCGTGCAGACTTTTCAAGTGCTCGATGAGTGAGAGCCGCGTTCTCGCCTTTCGTCTGGTGCGGCATGACTGGCCCGAATTGCACGGCGATCTTTTCATAGAGAACGGTCCGGCTCTGATCGCCTACCGCTGGCCGGGCAGCGACCTGCCGGACTCCCTGCCTGCCGCTCAGAATGCTGGCGCCCTCCTGTTTGAAAGCACGGATGGAATTTCGCTGACGCGCGGCAAGGACCATCGCCTCCTTTATTGGACGCACAGCGGACCTGTGGAGGGCGGCCGCGGAGAAATTGCGGAGATCGCCCGGGGTAAGATTCAACTGTCGAGCCCTGATTTTCCGGCAGTCCTTCGCATCAAATTTTAGGATGCACGGCGCGCCGGATTCCAGAAGCTGGACGCATGTCTGTTCCATTCATCGACCTCAAAAGATGGGAGCCCGGTTTCCAGGAAGCCTGGCAGAAGAAAATGCGCGAACTGTCCGAAGCCGCTCAATTCATCGGCGGGCCGGAAGTTGCAGGCCTTGAAGCGGACCTCGTGCGCGAAACCGGCGCCCGGCACTGCGTGGGATGCGCAAACGGAACCGACGCGCTGCAGCTCGCGCTTCGCGCAGCAGGAGTGGGCCGCGGCGACACCGTGCTTCTTCCTGACGCCACTTTCTGGGCTACATTCGAAGCCGTCGTGAACGTCGGCGCAGATCCTGTCACGGTCGATATCGATATGAAAGACCTGCAGATGGATTTTGATCTGTTTGTGCAGGCGGCGAAAACTCATAAACCCAAAGCCGCCATGCTTGTGCATCTTTACGGCTGGGGATCCGCCCGCATTGCCGACTATCGTCAGTTCTGCCGCGAGAACAACATTGTTCTGATTGAAGACGGCGCTCAGTCATTTGGCGTTACTTACAAGGGAGCATCCCTTTACAAGGATGCCGTTCTTTCCACGACGAGTTTCTATCCGGCGAAGGTGCTGGGCGCGGCTGGAGATGCAGGCGCCGTATTTACTTCGAGCGACGAGTTTGCGGAAAAACTCAGATCTCTCGGAAATCACGGACGCGAAACGCATTATTCATACGGCTATGTGGGATGGAACTCGCGGATCTCGGCGTTCCAGGCTGCGTACCTTCGCCTGAGTCTGCCGCATGTGAAGGCGCGCATTGAAAGCCGCCGCGCAGTCGTAAAACAGTACCGTGAAAATTTCGGCGGGCTGAAATCGGTCGCGCCGCCGGACGGATACGAAGAGAACGGATATCTCTACTGCATTCTGTATGAACCCTCCGAACGAGCTTCTGT
>CAZUJO010000111.1:6453-9897 GCA_964619995.1 uncultured Leptospiraceae bacterium | reverse complement strand
GTATCACTGAGGCCATATGAATCGAAAAGCAATCATCGGACTTCTTGCGCTTGCGGGAGTCATCCTCGTCGCTGTCATCATTTATCTGTCCGTGGGGCGCGGCCCGGGGCGCCCGGGAACGCCGGGTGGTCCAACCGGAGATCAGGTCTTTAAGGATCTGTATCCAGACGCGCCGAATCCCGCAGAGGATCCGGAACTTGCCGAACAAATCAAGAAACTGTGGCCCGATGTTGCCAAACCAAAGCCGGACCGGGACGCAGTGCGCCGCGAATGGGCCGATTTCGCTAAGAAATATCCAAACAACATTTACATTCCCGATGAATTCCGTGCTCCGCTCAGCGATGCGGAAACTCAGGAAAGACGAAAGGTTCTTGATACCGTAACGTCTGTGGAAACGAATTTTGCGAACATGCGCGCGAGTGCGAAGAGCGCAAAACCGGGAGTAGACGGACCGGCCGCGCCGCCTCAGTCAAACGTTTCGCCTGCGGATCAGCGCGTGTACTTCGACTACAAGATCCGCGAACTCGAATCCCGCATTCAGCTCGTCGAATACATGCTGTCCAATGGAAGCCCGGATGCTGAACAGAAGGCTTCCGCGCAAAAAGAAATGGCACAATGGTCGAAGGATCTTGAGAATTACAAGAAGCTCAAGACTTCCATTCCGAACTGATGCGCCTTTTTACAGTCGGGGTTCTGGGTTTCGCGCTCCTGTTCTGCGGGCCGCCGCGTCCAAAGGATACATCTGTGGAATCTGATCTGCCGGTTCCGGCGCTGCCCGAAGTCATGAATGGACTGAAGTCCCAGGATTGGTCTGAGCGTTCGCAGGCAGTTCTTGCGGCCGGCCACGGCCATTACCGCGAAACGATTCCTGTGCTTGTCTCCCTCCTGCAGAGCGATCCGCATCCAGCGGTGCGTTCCACCGCTGCCCTTGTGCTCGCCGATCTGGGAGAGCAGTCCGCCGCTGTGCCGATTGCTCAGCTTCTTGCGACCAATCCGGATACAAACGCAGAGGCTCTCATGAATGCCCTTGCCCGGCTGAAGAATCCAGCCGGGGCATATGCTGTTCTTCCATATCTTGCATCGCCTTCGAATCAGACGCGCCTGACTGCAGTCAGCACCCTCGGTGAAATGAAAGCGGCCTCAGCGGCGCCGCGCATTCTTGCGATGGCGGCCCAGAACTCGGACCGCGAAGCTGCGAAGACTTATTCGATGGTGCTCGGCCAGCTCGGGTCGCGCGAAGCGGAATCCTATCTGTTAGGTGTTATGCGAAACGGCCAGCAGGATCCGGCCGCGGCCGCGGCAATCACAGCGCTCGGAAAAATCAAAAGCTCCGCCGCCGTTCCTGATCTTGTCAAAATCATCGGAAGCTCGTACGCGAAAGGGCGCGAGAACGCAGTTGCGGCGCTCATCGAAATTCATTCAACTACCGCAATCCCGGGATGCTTTGCCCTCATTGAAAACGACAGCAGCGAAATCCGTTATGCGGCCGCGGAAGTGATTTCCGCGATTCCGGATCCCGGCACCGGTCCGCGCGCGCTCTCTATCCTGAATCAGAAAGGGAAGAATGCAGGCGCTGCGAGCTACATTCTGGGTCATCAGAAATACAAACCGGCGCGCGAAGCGATGGAGCAGGTGCTCCTCGACCGCAGCGTGTCAGACCGCGAGAACATTGCGAAATCCATCGGATGGCTCGGTGAAGCGGCAAGCTCGCGCACACTGATCCAGGTTCTCAAGGAGACAGACGGGGAGGGGTGCTACGGCGCTGCGTGGTCGCTCGGTGTGCTGAGAACACCGGACGGTCTTGCGCCGCTGATGGAAGCAGCTGACAGCGGTGACCGCAAACTCCGCCAGGTGGCGCTGGAAGCGCTTGGCTCCTACGGTTCGCCCGACGCTCTGCCCGTGCTGCGGAAACTTTTGAAAGACTCGGTTCTGAGCATCTATGCAGTCGATTCCATTGCGAATATTCCCGGCGAAGAGGCCCGCCAGCTCCTCATCGATCATGCACGAAACCAGCAGGGAGGGACGCGCAAGGCCGCCATCGTGGCCCTCGGCCGGCGCAAGGAAAAGAGCTCAATCCCGCTTCTGATCGAGATGCTCCGGGACGATTCGACCGGAGAAATCCAGCAGGCCTGCATGACGGCCTTGACGGAGATCACGGGGGAGCATTTCCGCACGCGGGGCGGCTGGTTTGACTGGTACGAAAAAACCCGATAGAAAAGAATTGGCAGTAAATGCCCCCAATGGATTCCTTATTGTAGATGCCCACTGCCTTTCAGATTACCACGGCCATCGAAGAAGATGTGCCGATTCTTCATATCTCGGGCGAAATCACGTCGGAATCCGAAGAGGAGCTTCTCAGCGCCTACGACAGGATTCCCAGTGAAAAGCAGGGCCGCGTCATTCTGCATTTTGCACAGACCCGGTACATCAACTCGTCTGGAATTGCCATTTTGATTGGCGTGATCAACCGGGCCAGCGAGCGGAAAGGCCGCATTGAATTTGCCGGGCTGAGCCCGCATTTTCGCAAAGTTATGGATATCGTGGGCCTGACGGACTTCGTGAAGGTATACGATTCACTCCAGGATGCCCTGCAGGCCGGCTGAGCGGTCGTAACGCTTTTTACTGAATCGGCCGATTCTTTTCCTATGCCCCTTCGGCCGCCGGCCCTTTCTCCCGTCCTTCTCCTGCTCCTGGCTTTCGGGCTTTGCGGTTCCGCAGAGGCGGCGCCGGTGTCGCGTTACATGGACAGCTTCTATCCGGACAAGCCCTCCGGGGAGCTTCGCCTGAACTATTACTATGACCGCACCGGGAAGTGGGTGAAGTTCTCAGACTGGATTCCTTACAAGAACCACCGCGTGCAGCCGGAGTACTTCGAGGATTTTTACCAGATCTACGGTTTGCCTCAGGCATACAATACGGCAGAAGTTAAGGAAAGCATCTACTACCTGGCTGCGGCGCTCGGGAGCCGCTTCCGTCATCCTTCCAGGGCTCTCTGTCCGATTCACACAGAGGCCGAATACTATAAATACCGTAACCTTATGTTCATGCAGACGAATCTGCTGATCATGCGGATGTTCCTCAGACTCGGATCTCTCTACGATAAGCGGCATCTGTACTTTCACGATCTGGACGTTGCGGACGATCTGACCGTTTCTTTCCGAATCGCGAAAACCTACTACGAGCAGGCGAAGCCTTACTGGGAGCTGGCGAAGAAGTACGCGGCGCGCGCAAGCGAGCAGCCTGTGGAACTGGACCTTCCGGGAATTGAATCGGAACGGTACCGAATCATGAAGGGCGAGACCAACTTCGAGCGGATCATCGATCGTCACATCGCGGACGTGGACGCAAAGATTCAGGCCGCGGATGCATTCGTCGCGCAGGAAGGTTCGCCGCGACCCGTCAAACAGGCAATGCAGAAGGACATCGAGGCGATGTATGATTCTG
>CAZUJO010000111.1:0-6443 GCA_964619995.1 uncultured Leptospiraceae bacterium | reverse complement strand
ACGCCCGCCCCGCTCGAACCGCCGACGCTCGAGCCTCTCTATCGCGAAAAAGAACTCTTCCCATGAAAGCGGGACGGCTGGTCCGAATCGTCGGAATCTTTCTTGTGGCGCTGACTGCCGTTCGCGCTGATACGATCGCGGACTTCGAGGAGGAATACCGGCTTCTGATTCAGCGCGAGGGAATGCAGGGCAATGCCATGGCGATTGAGCGTGACTGGGCGAAGGCGGAAAGCGTTCCCGATCCGTTTCCTGAGACTCCCTACGTTTCTCAAATGGAAAAAGAAGAAGCGCAGCTGCGGCGCGCGTACAGCTTCTATGAAAGCGCACGAGATCTTTCCGCGCAGCTGCGGCGCGAACTGGGCGACCGTCCGCGCCGGAGCATCCGGGATCCGCTCTGGTGGAAAGAGCTCGACGAAACGGCTGCCGAAAGCCGCAGACAGCACGCGCTCCGCCAGCGTTATGCCATTGATCTTGCCGAACGATACCACCGTGTATTCGAGTCCCTCCAGGAACTGGACCGGACTGCATTTCGCCGCAATCCGCGCGTGATCTCGCTCAAGCGGCTTGCCTACCGCCAGTACATCATTCTTCAGTCTGCGGTCGGGAACTACATTCCCGCGCTCGAGGTGCTCGACGAATACGCGCGGCTTGAGGGAAGTCAGGCCGAATGGCCCATGCATTATTACTACTACGTGTGTCTCGCGGGAGTCTTTCGCGACTTAAAGCGCAGCACAGCTGTGCGCGAAGAGGTTTTGCGATCGGTGCGATTTCGTAAGAACCTGCACTGGCGCCGGGCTGTTGAACTGAAGTTTACAAAAGACTCCGCGGAATACGACGAAGTCAGCCGGAGAATCCGGAGCGATCTGAGAGATCCGCCCCGTTCTCCTGTCCGTCCTTACTCTACTTCGCGTTCTCTTTAACGTAGAGTTTTCGCACGAGAATCCAGGCAAGACCAATGCCGAATAACGCCAGCGCCGTAAGCTGAGCCTGCGTCAATCCATACCAGTGCCAGTTCTCAAAGTAGTACGCAGGTGGATTTGCGTTGATGAAGTTGTGGTGGGGCAGCGGCTTTCCTTCATATTCCGGAGGGGGCAGCATGGGCCAGACCGCGTTGTTGATGCGCAGGAATTCCACAAAGAAGCGGACAATTCCATTGTAGCAGAAGAAGATCGCGGTCTGCATTCCGGGCCGGTAAGTCTGGTAGCGCGCCCAGAGCATATAGAACGCGAAAAGCGCCGTCGAGAAGATCGCTTCAATGACAGGGGTGTTCCATACGCGCACTCCTGAGGAACTCATGGCCGCGGCAGGACCGTACACCATCGTCAGGATTGGGATATTCACGGAGGCTCCGTATCCGTAGCAGCCGTCGCCGCTTACCATGCAGCCCATGCGGCCGATTGCGTAGCCGATCGCAAGCGACGGCATGAATGCATCCGCATACTTCCATGTGTTTTCTTTTCCGAAGCTGCGGCGAAGATAAAGATAAATGAGCAGGAAGGTGAGGGCGAGTCCGCCGTAGAATACAAGTCCGCCCCGGCTGAAAAGAGCTTCCCAGAGTCCCATTGCCTGGCCGGGATATTTTTCGCCCATGCCGCGCTGATAAAAAAGTATGTAGTACAATGTGTTTGACCAGGATTCATCGACCACCCAGATCTTGCTCCAGACTTCGACAACGAAACCGAGCTTCGCGCCCACGATAGCGCCCACAACCGCCAGAAGGATGCTCCAGTCGGCCGCGTCCTCGTGCAGTTTGCGGCGTTTCAATTCACGCGGCGCCAGATAGGATGCCGTGAGGAACGCGATCATCAACAGGATGCTGAAGGTTGAGATCGAATCGATGCTTGTGCCCGGGATCGTAAAGGGCAGTTTAAACTCGCTGAGCATTAGTTTCCTCCGCGCAATGCCTCGATTGCGGATATGGTTTTTGGAATGGATTCCGAAAGCACGACGGGCTTTTCATCGCGCACGGCAACGTCGTCTTCAATGCGGATGCCGATGCCGCGGAATGGAGCCGGTGTCTTTTCATCGTCAGGAAAGTAGAGGCCCGGTTCCACCGTGCATACCATCCCGTTCTCAAGTTTGCGAGGGCTGCCGTTGGTCATGTACGACCCGACGTCATGGACGTCCATGCCGAGCCAGTGGCCGGTTCGGTGCATGTAGTAGCGCAAATAGTGCTTCTGATCCACATTTTCGTCCAGACTGCCGGACAGCACTCCCAGATCAATCAATCCCTGCGTCAGATCGCGCACGGTTCCTGCATGAATTTCATCGAGGGTGGCGCCTTTCACCGTGCGCGCAATCGCGCGGAGCTGAGATGCGAGGACGACTTCATAAACGTCTTTTTGAATCTGCGAGAATGAGGGAGACGCAGGGAACGTTCTTGTAACATCGCTGTTGAGGCAGTGTTTTTCCGCACCGGCGTCCACAAGCACGAGATCTCCCGCCTCGATGCGCCGGTTGTTTTCAATGTGGTGAAGCACGCATGCATTGCGCCCGGACGCAACGATCGAAGGATATCCTTCCACTGCGTTGTGCCGCCGGAACGCATCCATGATGACCGCCTCGAGCTCGTATTCGTGCATTCCGGGCTTCGTTTTCTTCATGAGCGCAATGTGGGCTTCTGCGGCAATGTCTGCGCATTCGCGCATCAATTCGATTTCCTCCGTGCTCTTGATCATGCGCATTTCATGGAGAATGGAAGCGGCATGTTCGAGCCGGGACGGACCAAAGTCCCCGGCACGGCCGCGGCGAAGAAGCTGGTCGCATGCGGCGAGCACAGAAGCGTCAAACTCCGGATTGCGGCCGTACATATAAAGTAGGCGCTCTTTTCTCCGAAGAAGTTCCGGAAGATCCTTTTTGAAGTCCTGAATGTCCCGGGCCTCATCGACGCCTAACGTCTCGACCGCGCGATCTACTCCGAGCATGGGCCCGTTCCAGGTTTCACGCTCCGGATCTCTCTTTCGCAGATACAGCAGGGTGCGGTCGGGATAGATTACGAGCGCGGACTGTTCTTCAGCAAAGCCCGTAAGGTAGTAAAAGTCGGAGTCCTGTCGGAATCGGTGGTGCACGTCATTGGACCGGATCAAGGCAGGCGCGCTTAAGAAAATGGCGAGGTCATTCTGACCCAGGTTTCTCTGAACGGTGTGCCTGCGTGCGACGTACATTTCCATATTATGATTCACTGTTTTTCCTGTGCCCTGTTAGATCAAGAAAGGAATCGTAGAGGCGATGGGAACCCAGGAATATGTTCCAGTCCCGGGAATTCTTGAGGATGGCTGCGGTGTCGGCGGCGGGGATACCCCCGTCGATTGCCTGAAAGCCCTCTGCGTTCATGCCGATTCGGGAGAGGCCTGCGCGGTCAATGGACGATTCGCAATCGGGACGGCTTCGATCCGGAAGGACTGCGTAAAATACCTGTACCCTGTCGTTGCCGGGAAATCCGGGCAGCCCTGCAAGGGACGAAAGGGCGGTGGCAAAGGCCGCGGGATTGTGCGCATTGTCGAAAAAGAAACGGCGCCCGTGCGCGTCTCGCGGCTCAAGTCGGCCGGGGGGATCTTCGCCTGCGTTCGCCGGCTGTAGACCCGGATGCGTTTCGGACAGAATTTGCTCCGCGCAAAACAGCGCGAAGGCGCGGTTGTAATCCAGGTAGGATTCAAATCGCGCAGGATCTTCGTCAAAGAAGGTGACAGGAAAAGCGGATGCATTCACAATCTCTTCCCTGCGAAGCCGCGCCTGGTGCCCGCAGAACACACGCTTCGTGAGAGGACCGCAGATTCCCAGTTTTTCGGAAAGAATTTCCTGCGGCGTGTTTCCAAGAAGTTCCGTGTGATCGAGGTCAATGGCAGTCAGAATCACGTAGGGAGCAGAAAAGATTCGAGTTGCGTCTAGCCGTCCGCCGAGTCCGGCCTCGTAGACGCGCACAGGAAGTTTCCTTTGCGAAAAGAGAAATCCGGAGAGAATCGTCAGCAGTTCAAAATAGCTGAAACCCGAGAGATCCTCTTTTTTTGAAAGATCTTCCAGAGCGGCATTGCACTCATCTTCCGCTGCAGGTTTCAAATCGATTCGGATTCTTTCAAAGACAGAGTGAAGATGTGGACTTGTGTAGAGACCGGCGCTTCCGGCCGAAGCAAGCATCTGCGCAAGGTAATACGAAGTCGATCCCTTGCCGTTCGTGCCGACCACCGATACAGCGACCGCACAGTCGCGCATGCCGCCGGCTTCGGCTATCTGCGTCAGTCTTTCCAGATTTTCGCGGAATTGCCGGGCTGTGAATCTGCGGCTCTTTTCAGGATTGATCCGGCGTTCGAGCTCGCGCAAGAGAATCATTTTCGTCCGGAAGCTGCCGGCCGCAGATGCGAAAGCAGGACCCTTTCCATGAGCGATTCGGGCGCCGTCTGTCCTGTAAACAATTCAAACTGTCTTGCGGCCTGGTAGAGAAGCATCTTGTATCCATAAACAACGGACGCACCTTTGCGTTCGGCGAGCTCAATCAGCGGGGTTCGCATGGGTATGTATACAATATCAAATACTATGTGATGCTTATGAATCCAGTCGGGATCAAATCCAAGTTCCGGCAGAACTTCGGCGCCCTTCGCCGCCGAAAGACCGGAGGGCGTCGTCTGGATCACAATGTCGATCTGCCCCGGAGCGATTTCGGAAAGGGGAGCGGCCTCAATGCCGCAGCGCGAACGCGGGTGCGCTGCGCGAAGATCGCGCGCGAACTTCTGCGCCTTGCGAAGGTTTCGCCCTGCAATCCAGATGGTGGCCGGGGCGGCATCGAGAATGAGCGAATGAGCAATCGCCGTCGCCGACCCGCCGTAACCGAGAATGAGGTATCGCCGGGCTCCGGAACGGTGCCGTTCATGCATGGCACGGACGGCGCCCGGGCCGTCGGTATTGTAGGCGTGGACGCGTCCATCGTTTAGAATCCAGGTATTCGCCGCGCCGCAGAGGCGCGACAGTGAGTCCGTTTCATCCGCGGCCCGCGCGGCCCAGACCTTGTGCGGAATCGTGATAGAAAGCCCCTGGACCCCCAGCGAAAGAAGACCCTTCTTGAGGAAAGCTCCTGTCTGCGTTGTATGGAAGGGAATGTAAGCGGCGTTGATTCGTTTGAACTGGAAAGCGGCGTTGTGCATGGCCGGGCTGAGCGAATGTGCGACGGGATTGCCCAGGATTCCAAAGACCCGGGTTTTGCCGCCAATTTCAAGTGGTGCCTGAGGCATTTTTTTCTACTGGAAGCCCACGCTCAGATGTAAAGAGCTATTTCCCCACCGGGCATGCAATAAATCTGGTTATCAGAGTTCGGAAATTAACCGATTTGACTATTGTCATAACATGACCTTCCTCGATATAATTCTTCAATTGATCGTATACACCGCGTCTGGCCTTGCGGCTTCCTATTACTTCTATAAGTGGAAGCGTAAGGATCTTCTCGGCGGCTTCTGGGGCGGGACCGTGATCGGCCTCGTGGGCGCAGTCCTCGTGAGCTGGATCACCAGCCAGGATGCCTGGTTCATTCGCTTGATCAGCTGGCTGATGATCCCGAAATTCGGCGACGGGTTTCAGATACCTGTCAACCTCATCGCTTCGGTGCTGGGCGGATTGTTGTTCGTCGCGATCCTCAACCGCATCAACCACAACAAAGAACGCCGCTTCTAGGCCGGCGGAGGGAAAAGGGGAGAGTCGGGCACCGAATTTTTTTCGGGCAGAGCGACGATCTTTCCGCGCGCCGCTGAACTCTTGTCTACTTCTTCGATTCGGATCACGCAATTGAGCGGAAGGTGAAGGCGCTTCGTAAACTCGAATTCTCGGCGCAGTGCTTCTTCTGCCGGATCGACGAGCAGCGCTGATTTCTCACCGAATACGAGATCTTCCACTTCTATGAAGCCGTAGAGCCCGCCCTGGGTGACCTGCCTTGCATAGACGTCGTAGACCTTTCCTGTGTTCGAGAAAAGAACCCTGTACAGTGTCTTTTTTTCCACGCGGCCAGTCGTCGGCCTCCCGGCAGATTGTCATGCGAAAGTGCGCAGAAGTGTTATTCTTTTTTAGAATCGCCCGATGATAAATTCAGGAAGTGCCATGCCATCACCGCCAATTCCAGGAATGGGAACAGGAATGGAGACCCAGAAGGTCATCCAGCAGCTGATCGAAGTGGAGCGCAGACCGCTCCGGCGGATTCAGGCTGACAACGAGCAGTCCGCGAAATTGATCAAGGTCTGGGAAGAGGCCCGGAAGAAATCCCGCAACCTTCAAGACCGTTCGCAGGTCCTCTACAGCTTCTCCGGCGCCTTTGCCACGAAGGCCATCGTATCAAGCGATCCCGGCGCCGTCACCGGGCAGGCTTCCCCGGACATGGACGATCAATCCATGCAGATCGAGGTGACGAAACTCGCAACGCATCATCGAATCCATTCGAAGCCCGTCGCTGCAGAACAGGATTTGCC
>CAZUJO010000110.1:8486-10067 GCA_964619995.1 uncultured Leptospiraceae bacterium | reverse complement strand
TGTCGGAGCGATGTATCTGAATCCCGGCAACTGGTCTCCGTTCATTCCTGAAAACACAGGCACATGGGGAGAGTTTGGCTGGAGCGGCGTGTTTCGCGGCGCAGCTGTGATCTTCTTCGCCTACATTGGTTTTGATGCAGTATCCACGGCTGCTCAAGAAGCAAAGAATCCCCAGCGCGATATGCCGATCGGGATTCTGGGGTCCCTCGCAATCTGTACCGTGCTCTATATTCTGGTGTCCGGCGTTCTCACAGGCCTCGTATCCTACAAGCAGCTCAATGTTCCTGATCCGATTGCTGTTGGGATTGATGCGACCGGAATCAAGTGGCTTGCGCCTCTGATCAAGATCGCCGCGATTGCGGGCCTGACTTCCGTGATTCTTGTGCTTCTCATGGGACAGCCCCGCGTGTTTTATTCCATGAGCCGCGACGGCCTCCTGCCGGCCTGGTTCAACAAGGTTCATCCGAAATTCAAGACGCCCTACATCACGACGATCGCCACCGGCATTCTCGTTGCTCTGGGCGCAGGACTCACTCCCATTGACGTGGTCGGTCATCTGGTCAGCATTGGAACGTTATTTGCTTTTGTGATCGTTTGCGCCGCCGTGCTTGTGCTGCGCATCCGCCATCCGGAGATCCCGCGGAATTTCAAGGTTCCATTCCTGCCCCTGGTTTCGGCCGGCGGCATTCTGTTCTGCGGTTACTTGATGTTCAGCCTTCCCTGGGAGACCTGGGAGCGGCTCATCATCTGGATGGTGATTGGCTTCGTTGTTTATTTCCTCTACGGAATCCGGAAGAGTAAACTCGCCTAACGTCCCGCGAAAGCGCTTTCCAGGTATTCCCACTCGCGTTTACGCACCTCAGCCGTAAACTGATCAAACAGCTCCCGGTTCACCGGGAGCACTGCATAGTAACCTTCCTCGACCGTCGCAAAGAGCGGATAGATTCCAAGCATCTTCGTCATGAAACGCGCGGGCTTGATGACGTAGGCATTGATCGGCCTGTGAGCCAGCGCGTAGAAGGACTCCATGTTCTGAAGCACAAGCGTCAGGTGACGCCTTCGCCTCTCCGGATCCGGTGACTGGCAGTAGATTTCCCGATATTCCTGCGTGGTGAGGCGGTGATCCGGGCCGTGTTTTGCGAGAAGGATTTCCGCCAGTTCGTGATCGAGCTGTTCTGTGAGTTCATTGAGCTCGATGAGGTGCTCGATGTTCGCGCGGGTTTCTTCTTTTACGAGATGCTTTACCGTTTGAAAGGTCGTAAGGGCGAGCCGCCGCCATTCCCGGTCGCTTTCGAGGCCGTAGATGCGGTCAAAGAAATACTCCACCATTGCATGAGTTTCTTCCCGTCGAAAGTAGTCGGCGTAGAACTCGTGAAAGCGCTCAATCTGGACGCGGATGATCTCCGCCTGGGCCTTTTCCAGATCCTGCATGCCCGCAAGTATGGCAAAGTGCGCCGCTTTTTGCAATGAAGAATCCCTGGCGAAATCGTTTACAGACGGACGGCCCGTGAAATTCCGTATACTCCATGGTTTCCGATCAACAAATTGCCGATCAAGCGCTGAAGATCCGCCGGCTCATCG
>CAZUJO010000110.1:0-8476 GCA_964619995.1 uncultured Leptospiraceae bacterium | reverse complement strand
TCATGCGGCAAAATGCGGCCATCCAGGCGGCCCGCTTGGCCTCGCCGATATCTTCGCATCTCTCTATTTTGATCCGGAAATCTTCCGGCACAATCCGAAACGGCCTGACTGGCCGGACCGGGACCGGCTTCTCCTTTCGAACGGCCATACGTGTGCGGTTCGATACGCTGCGATGTGCGCTGCGGGGTACTTTACTGAGAAAGAGGTCCTGACCTTTCGCAAGCTCGGATCGCCGTTTCAGGGGCATCCTTCCACAAAGTACATTCCCGCCATGGAAAATTCATCCGGTTCGCTGGGGCAGGGACTCTCCAATGCTGTCGGGCTTTCGCTCGGCCGCCGCGTTCAGAACAAGAACTACAACGTATTTGTATGCATCTCGGACGGCGAGTGCGGCGAAGGCATGACCTGGGAAGCAGCCACGGCCGCAGCGCACCACCGCGCTCCGGTGATCGCATTCATGGACTACAACGGGATTCAGATTGACGGGTTCACGCGCGACGTGTGCGACCTGGGCGATCTAGAGAAGAAGTTCGCGTCTTTCGGCTGGATTGCCGAGACGCGCAACGGACACAACATCACAGACATCCGCAGCGCCCTGGGAGATGCTGCCGAGCGTCTTCGCAAGAATCCAAAGACCGGACCGCAGATCGTGCTCTTCCGCACCACTCTGGGCAAAGGCGTTTCCTACATGGAAAACGTTCCTGGATGGCACGGCAAAGCGCCGAACGACGACGAGTACAAGCGCGCCATGCGCGATCTCGGCGTCGCCGTCTAACGTCAATCGGGCCGCTTAAGAGCGCGATTCCGGCTGCGACGGTCGGGCGGTTCCCTGGCCCGCTTTGAGCGCGGCGCAGATGCGCGCCGCGGCATTTTCAAGATTCACGGCGGCATTCACAATGGCGTCCGCAAGGGAAACGGGTCCCGGTACAATCGGAACTGCATACCCATCGCTTCCCTCCACCATTCCCGCAAAAACAAAACAGGGCCGGCCTTCTTCGCGCGCCATCGTGAGGACGCCCTGAGGAGCTTTCCCTTCTTTGCTCTGCGAATCAAAACGTCCTTCGCCTGTGAAGACTATATCGGAGCGCCGAATTTTTTCGCGCAGACCGGTCAGTTCCGCGAGAATCTGAAAGCCCGGTTCCAGACGCGCGCCCAGCGAAAGGAGAGCCCCAGCACAGCCTCCGGCGGCGCCCGATCCAGGCGCTCGGACAATCGATTGGCCGCTTGCTTTTTCAAGGAGAATGCCGGTTCGTCCGAGCAGTTCGTCGAGCTGCTGTAAATCGTCTTTGCCCGCGCCTTTCTGAGGTCCGTAAATGCGCGATGCGCCGCTCGATCCCGTGAGGGGATTCTGAACGTCGCACATCACACGCAGGTGGATGCCTGAGAGAAGTTGAAGCGCCGGCGCGAGATCGAGCGATGCAAGCGATCGGAGACCTTCTGCGCCGCGCCCTGTTTTTCTTCCGTTTGCATCGAGCATGATCGCTCCGAGCGCTCGCAGGAGTCCCGCTCCGCAGTCGTTCGTCGCGCTGCCGCCGAGCCCGATGATGATTTCTGTGATTCCCTCTTTCTTCGCCGATTCCGCGGCGGCGCGGATCAACATGCCAGCGCCTTCGCTGTCCGCTTTCCAGATGTTGCGATCCTCCGGAGGAACGAGCGCGAGTCCTGAAGCAAGAGCCGTCTCAACGACGGCTGTACTTCCTGAAATAAGATACGGCGCTTCGATTTCACGGCCCATCGGATCGAACGTTGGGATGCGGATGAGCCGTGCAGCCGGCAGCACTGCGGCGAATGCATCCAGGGTTCCGTCTCCCCCGTCTGCAAGAAGGACGATCTCCGTTTGCGCGTCCGGAACGATGCGTTGGATGCCGCGTATCATGCACTCGGCGGCATCTTTCGCGCTCAGGCTTTCTTTGAATGCATTCGGAGCGCAGAGGAATCGAATCGCCACAGAACCTCAGAAGCCCTGCGGATAACAGTTCTTACATCCGCGAATGGCCAGTTTCCTTTTGTCCACGCGCGGGTCGGAGATGGCAAGGATGATCTGGTCCTCCGGCAGCGAGGTCTTGCACACAGGGCAGGAGCGCTTTCGCTTCGCTTTTTCGCCCAGACAGTACGGGCATCCTTTGATGCGCGTCTGGATCTCCACGTTTCCGATCTCTGTTACGGACGATCGGATTCGTTCGCCCTTGCGCAATCCCTGGCCGCAGATCGGACAATACCCGCGGATTCTGTCTTCTGCCGGCGCGGGCTCGGCCGCGAAACGGAGCGGAAAAAGCATCCAGATGAGGCCGGCGATCAGGCCTGCTGCCAGAACAAACAAAAGCGTGTACTCGAAGTCCACGCGCCAGATTCAGACAGCCCCGCGCCGGACACATCCGCAAAATGCTTTTCCTTGCGGCCCCTCCCGCATTTTGGGATTATGCGCGTTCTGTCAGGCATTCAACCCAGCGGCCGTCTTCATCTGGGGAACTACTTCTCCATGATGAAACGCATGATCGACTATCAGGCGAACGCGGACCTGTTCTGCTTCATTGCCAGCTATCATGCCATGACGACGGTTGCCGACGGCCCGACCCTGCGCGAAGGAATCCTCCAGGCAGCGGTGGATTTTCTGGCGCTCGGTCTTGATCCGGAGAAGTCCACATTCTGGGTGCAGAGCGATGTTCCCGAAGTTACAGAACTGACCTGGCTTTTGTCTACGAGCATCACCGTTTCGCAGCTCGAGCTTGCGCATTCTTACAAAGACAAAGTCGCGCAGGGAATCATTCCGTCCGCCGGGCTTTTCACGTATCCAATTCTCATGGCCGCAGACATACTCCTTTTTGGATCCAATCGCGTGCCGGTGGGAAAGGATCAGAAGCAGCACCTCGAAATTACGCGCGACATCTGCCAGCGGTTCAACTCGCGCTACGGTGAGGTATTCGTCATGCCCGAGCCGGATATCCTCGATGAAACGGCGCTCGTTCCAGGCGTGGACGGCCGCAAGATGAGTAAGAGTTACAACAATGCAATCTACTTCTTTGCGGATGAAAAAGAACTGAAGAAGTCTGTCATGTCGATCGTGACCGACTCGCAGGGCGTAAACGATCCGAAGGATCCCGATGCATCGGTGCTGTATCAGATTTATTCGCTGTTTCTCGATGAAGCAGGCCGCGCGAAGCTCGCGGATCGATTTCGCACACCGGGTACGGGTTATGGCGATCTGAAAAAGGAACTGCTCGGCTGCGTACTCGATACGTTTGCGCCATATCGGAAACGGCGCGAAGAGCTGCTCGGAAATCTGGATCATGTGCGCGACCTCATGAAAAAGGGGGCCGAGAAAGCCCGCACTGCTGCGGTTCCTTTCCTGGAGAAGGCGAGGGCAGCGGTCGGCGTTGGATACGAGCCTCCGCGCAAGGCTCAGAAGAAGAAATAACAGGGAACGATTCGCACAATCCGCACCCTTTCCGGTGTGCGGTATCCCTTTACCATCAGCCGCGTTCTTTTTGCGGCAGCGGCGGCCGGTCTGCTCTGGAGTTTGCAGGGTCCGCAGGGAGAGTGTATCTCGTCCGTGCTGATCCGTCTCGTTCCTCCGTTCCTGAGTTTCCTGTGGCCTCTCCCCCTTCTGCTCATGCCGTTATTCGGCATTGTTTTGAAAAAGGTTTCGCTGCGAGCCGGCGCTGGATTCGTCCTGCTGTTTCTCGCATTTTTTCTCCGGATTTCTGAGCGTCCCGTCGTTCCGGAAATCCCGCGGAGCGTTTCGGCAATTTCTGGTGAGACCGCGGACCGCGGGCTCTGGCTGCGATTTCGCGTCCAGATCACAGAGAGTCTCTCTGAGAAGCATCACGTCGGCGAAGCTCGCCTGACGGGACTTGAGCGGATGCGGCGCAGGCAGAGATGGATGTTGCCGCCTCCCGAGGCGGCGGATTTTCCTCTTCTTGTCCGATTGGACGGCGCGCGGCTTTTTGCGGGCTGTGTTGTGGAGTTCCGGCTCTATGCAAAAGCGCTGCGCGTGCCGCAGGGCTCCTATGCCGGCTATCTGCAGCGTCAGGGGGCTGCGGCCTCGATTCGGATTCGTCCGAACCACATCGATTCGATCCATTGCCCGGCGCCAGGCTTGCGCGATCAGATCATTCTTTTTGTTGAACGGACTCTTTCTGCCAGGATGAACGGACGCATACGCGACACGGCGGTGGGTTTCGTGCTCGGGCAGGCAGGGGCCCTCGATGCCGAGCTGAAGCAGACTGCGAAGCGGCTTGGAATCCTTCATGTATTTGCCGCAAGCGGAATGCATCTTGCGATTCTCTACGGACTGATCTTTCTGCCGGCGTCGGTCCTGCTGGGCCGCCGTCATCCTGCCGCCGCAGCGCTGCCCCTGCCTGTCTGCTTCTTCTATCTCTGGCTGCTTGGCTTTCCGGTTTCCCTGGCGCGTGCGTTTGTATTTGTCTCGGTCTACGCTTGCACATGTCTGGGGCATTGCCGCCTGACGTCTACGAGTCTCCTTCTGAATTCCGCAATCGTGCTGCTCTTCTGGATGCCGGATGAGTTTGTGACGCTTTCGAGCGTTCTGTCTTTTGGAGCCGTGGCGGGAATTCTGTATTTCGCTTCTCCCCTTGCGTCGATCTTCGCGATTCGCAGCCGCATCGTTTTCTGGATCTGGGCCCAGGCTGCCGTGAGCCTTGCCGCCGGCATCTTTACGACTCCGATTCTGCTCGCAGTCTTCGGAGGTTTTTCGTTTTCCTCAATCCCCGCGAACCTGATCGCCGTGCCTCTCAGCGATCTGGCGCTTCCCCTGCTGTTTGCGGCGCTCGTATGCGAAGCGGTTTTCTCATCGTGGTCCGCGCCCGTATGGAAACTTGCACAGATGCTCATGCAGGCATTCGTCTGGCTCACGGAAAATGCCGGCCGCCGGGCACAGTACGTGGAATACGATTCCGTCTTCTCCTATCCTCTTGCCGCGACCGGGCTGATCTTCGCCGTGCTTCTCTATGCGTCCCGGCATCCCCTTGAGTGCGGAGTAAGACTTCGCGCTCTGCGTTTTGCTGTCTTTCTGTGCGCGGCCGCACTGGGCCCGCCGGGGGGCCTGGTTGTCGCGGCGGTTCAATCGTTCCGGATCCCGTCAGCGAGCGCATCTTTCTTCGGAGTTGCGCGTCCAGGGCCCGCAAATACATCGAACCATGGACCTGACGGCGAAAGAAGTGCGGCAGATCCTCGAATCCATCGGGGCTTCGCCCTCGAAGAAGCGGGGTCAGAACTTTCTGGTCGAGCCGTCGCAGACCGCTCTGATTGCCCAGGCAGTCCTTGCGCATCCGAATCCGTTGATCGTTGAAATTGGCCCGGGGCTCGGGTCCCTCACGCGCAGACTCGTCGAATCCGGCCGCGACGTCTTCGCGCTGGAGCTGGACCGCGCCTTCTGCAGATACCTCGCCGAATATTTCGCAGCAGCGCCAAATTTTCATCTGTTGGAGGGAGACGCGCTTGATGCGATGGCAGAGTGGGGCCGGGCCGACTCCTTTCCGCTCGCGGCCTCTGTGCCTTTCTTCTGCGGCAACCTCCCTTATTCGATCACGACCGACTTGCTCCGCGCTACCGCCGGGATCTCCTGGGTTCCCGGAGCCGTATATCTGACCCAGCTTGAGTTCGCAGAGCGCATAACGTCAGATTCAAGCATCAGCTCCTTTGCCGTGTACCTCGGATGCTTTGGTTCCTGGAAGAGACTTCGAACGGTCGGTAAGTCCGCCTTTTTTCCGGCGCCCTCCGTGGAATCCGCCCTCATTGAGTTTCGCCGCGAGCCCTTGCGGTGCGATCCTGGCGTGCTCGAAGACCTTCTCCGTTCGTCGTTTTTTTCGAAAAGGAAGAAAGTTTCGAATTCGTGGAAGTCTGCGGCGGGGCTTCGCGGCCTCAGCCCGGAGGAGATTTTCTCCGCCGCTGAAGCGTGCGGCGTATCGCCTGATCTCAGGCCGGAACAGATTCCCAGAGAAAAATACTACGAGATGGCCCGGGAGCTCCGCGCGGATTCGCGCTGACCGGAGCCCCTTCAAGAAAGGGCGTCAGGCTTTCGCGCGAGAAAGTTTTTGTATTCTGTGCTTTCGAAATAAGGGTAGGGCCGGCTGTTCATCAGGCAGACAAAAGTCACTTTGCATCGAATCGTTTCATGCTGAGCCCCGCTCGCCGGCTGCCGTATTTCGGCAATGGCTTCCACTGTAATGGAAGATTTTCCCGTCTTTAAAACACGGCAGGAGATGTAGACATTGTCCCCCCGGCGCGCGGGCGCTTTGAAGTTCACGTCGTCGAAACTGACCGTCACAAAATCCGCGTAGCCGATTTGCTGCATGACATAGAGAGCAGAGGCTTCATCGATCCAGGCGAGCATGTTGCCGCCAAAAAGGTTTCCGAATGCGTTCAGGTCCTTTTCCATAACCAGGTGACGCGTTACGATATCGAAGGGAGTTTCCATCTCCTTCGAAACAGGCTCGGGGAGCCCGGCGCGGTCAATCGTTTTCGCCGAGGTTATGCCGCGCCGGCCAGCAGTTCCCGGCATCGCGCAAGATAGGAGCGGGCCGCAAGATCGCGCGGGTTTGTGAGAACGACGCGCTCGAAATGTTCGAACGCCTCGCGGAAACCTTCGAGCGTAAACGCCGTGACCCCGCGTTCGAAATCTGCCTTCGTCAGCATATGGAGTTCAAGGGTTTCTTCGTCGAGATGGTCGAGCAGCTCAAAGACGGTGACCGGCTCTGTTTTCCCTCGAACGACCACGCTTTCGATCATACGCATCGCATAACGGTCCGGATGTACGACTCTTTGCAGAGTGAGGTCACTGATCAAGATTCCGGCGCCGTATGCCTTTGTCAGTCCCTCGATTCTGCTCGCGAGATTCACCGCATCGGAGATGACAGAAACCTCCATACGATCTTTCGTTCCAATCGTTCCGAGCATCAAAGTTCCGGTGTGGATTCCCACTCCAATTTCAATCGGGCGGTAGCCGGATCGTTTTCTGTGCACGTTGTAGGTGCGCATTTCGCGCTGCATTTCGACTGCGGAATCCATCGCATCTTCCGGTTTCCCGGGATAGAGAGCCATAACTGCGTCGCCGATGTATTTGTCCACGTAGCCGTTGTGCTTCTGAACGAGCGGGTTCATGCGCTTCAAATACGAGTTCAGAAAATCAAAGTTTTCACGGGGTGTCATGGACTCTGAAAGCTCCGTGAATCCCCGTATGTCGGAGAACAGAACGCTCATCTCTGTCTGCACCTGGTCGCCTGGCACGATCTCCGTAATGCTGGATTTGCCGAGCTGTCTGAGAAATTCCCGGGGGATCATTCTCGCATACGAGTCATCAATTTCCCTTTCTCTCTTGAGAGACTCGAGCTGTTCTTCGATGGCGCGCTTCTCGATGATTTCCCTTTCTTTCCGCAGCACGTTCATGCGGTCGGCGAGGGCGAGGGAGAGCAGAGTTACTTCCACGGCAGAGCCGATCTGCATTCCGTAGTTTGTAGCGAACGTTGCGGGAATGGCTCCGAACGTTTTGAGCGCATACGTGAAGGCGCCGATCATCAGCAGGCTGAATGCAATGAGGAAGTAGCGCGCCGGGCGAAAGTTCAAACGGAGACAGGCGAACGCTGCCACAAGAGTGGTAGCTGCAACGGCAAGGCCCAGCCCCACGACAGACAGAGCGCTGACAGAAAGCGGGAGGGCAAGCGCCGCGACGGACGCGCAGAGGGTCAGGCACATGAGCGCCTGGATCCACCGGTGCAGAACAGGCGTGTTCGTTTTTGTTTTGAGAAAATGCTGTGTGAACAGCAGAACACTGAATTCCAGCAGTCCCGCAAGCACGGGATTCATCCGTCGCGCGCCCCAGGTAAAATCAGGCCAGAGATATTCAAACGCCAGACCATACTGCGACATGAGAAACAAACCGAATGCGAGTATATAGACAACATAATAGAGATAGCCGCGGTCCCTGAGCATCAGGAGCAGGAAGAGATTATAGAAGCCCATGACGGCCAGGATACCGTAGTAGATTCCCAGGCCGAACTGCTCTTCGTGGTCGCGGTCGCGGAACGCTGAGGCTGAATAGATCTTCAGGGGCATTTGCATGGAGTCGTCGTTCTGGAATCGTAAGTAGTACGTTTTTGTCTGACCCGGCGCAATCCTCAGGGGAAAAACAAAGTTGCGATTCCGGATCTGCCGCCCGCTGAACGGCAGAGTCATGCCCGCCTGTTCGTGCAATCGCGCCGGGCCCGCTGGATCCGCGTAGAAATCGATCCTGTCTATGAGTGGAAAGCCGACGTGGAGGTAATAGTCATCCTCGTTCGATCGGTTCTCCACCGTGAACCGGACCCAGTAAGCGGACTTCGTGAAGCCGAAATTCGGAACCTCTTCCCGCGCCCGCTCGAAGGAACTCTGCACGGCGGACTCGACGGAAAGACTGCCTGCCGGGTCTTCCAGGATCTCAAGTGCCGGTCCGAGCGCATAGTCGCCGGATTGAGGCTCAAGT
>CAZUJO010000109.1:3240-10085 GCA_964619995.1 uncultured Leptospiraceae bacterium | reverse complement strand
GGGCTATTCGGTGGCGGTTCTAGAGGCGGGCAAACGCTGGCTGCCAAAGGATTTTCCCAAGACCAACTGGAGTCTGCGCAAGTTTCTCTGGATGCCGAAGCTGTTCTGCTATGGGATTCAGCGCATCAGCCTGCTGAACGATGTCATGATCCTCTCGGGCGCCGGCGTCGGCGGGGGCAGCCTCGTTTACGCGAACACCCTCTACGTTCCCAAAAAGCATGTCTTCGAACATCCTCTAATGAAGAAACTCGGCGGTCAGCGGCAGATGCTTCCTTTCTTCCAGATCGCACAGAAGATGCTGGGTGTCGTAACGAACCCGGCGCTGACAGAAGTCGATGACCTCATGCGCCAGACCGCGCAAGAACTCGGCAAAGGCGATACATTCACGGCCACGCCGGTCGGCGTGTATTTCGGCGAACCCGGCAAGACCGAGAAGGATCCCTACTTCGGCGGCGAAGGCCCGGACCGCACGGGATGCAACTTCTGCGGCGGCTGCATGGTCGGCTGCCGATTCGATTCCAAGAACACCCTGGACAAGAACTACCTCTATTTCGCAGAGAAGCTCGGCGTTAAGATCTTTCCGGAAACGAAGGTCGTGGATGTCGTTCCCCTGTCGGCAGATGGCGCGGCCGGATACGAGATTCGCACGAAGAGCACGACCGGCATGTTCGGTCTCCCGAACCGCAGCTTTCGCGCGAAGGGCGTTGTATTCTCCGCAGGTGTTCTGGGCACCATGAAGCTGCTCCTGGGGCTGCAGCAGAGCGGCCGCCTTACGCGTCTTTCGGGCCGGGTGGGTCACATGGTCCGCACAAACAGCGAAGCGATCGTTGGGGCGACTGCAGTGTCGTCTAACGTTGATTTTTCAAAAGGAATCGCAATTACTTCCAGCGTTCATCCGGAAGAGCACACGCACATTGAGCCCGTGCGCTATTCGCGCGGCTCCGATGCGATGGGCCTTCTTGCAAGCATCCTGACCGACGGCGGCGGCCGCATGCCGAGACAGCTGCGTTTCCTCGCAAACGTTGTGCGTCATCCGATTCAATTTCTGCGGACGATCCACCCGATTGGATTTGCAAAGAAGTCCATCATTCTTCTCGTCATGCAGACCCTGGACAATCACATTCACATCGTGCACAAGCGCCGCTGGATCTGGCCTTTTGGCAAGAGCCTCACCTCCGAACAGGAAGACGCTCACGATCGTAAGATTCCCACTTACATTCCGATGGCAAATGAGTTCGCCCGTCGTCTTGCGAAACGAATCGGCGGCATTCCGCGCAGCTCGTACAACGAAGTGCTTCTGGATGTTCCGACGACTGCGCACATTCTCGGCGGCGCCTGCATGGGAGAGACCCCCGAAGACGGCGTGGTCGATACGCAGAACCGTGTTTTTGGATACCAGAACATGCTCGTTTGCGATGGATCGATGATCCCCGTGAACCTGGGCGTGAACCCGAGCCTTACGATCACTGCGTTTACGGAACGTGCCATGAGTTTCATCCCGCCGAAGGAGAAGCACGTGGCTGCTTTCAAATTCGAGAAGAAATGGGGAATTGTAACTCGCCTAACGGAGAACGTGAAGAAGGGAGCCATCCGCCTGAAAATCTGGTGATGGAATGCGGCCGCCTAGGCCGCGTTTCCTGTTCTCGTTCCAATTTGATTTGACACATTGGTCGGATGCCTGGCGAATACGGTATGCCAGACATGACTCTTCCTTCCTATACGAACTACTGGATCATCCGGAAGACCGCGGAGCACTACCCGGAATCCGTTGCGCAGATGTTTAAAGAGGGCAGCGCCGATTACAAATCCATCACCTTCCGCGAGATGTTTGAGAACGTCAAAGCGATCGCCATGGGCCTGCGCGAAGCGGGCGCGATCAAGAGCGATAAGGTCGGACTGATTGCGGATGTGGGACCGCGCTGGCTCTGGACGAGCCTGGGGATCAACACGATCGGTTGCGTGGACGTGCCGCGTGGAACAGACGCGACCGAACAGGATCTCCGTTACATTTTTCACCACGCAGACTGCGGCATCATCTTTCTTGAGCACGGCAAAGTATTTAAGAAAATTGAGAACTATCTCAATGAGTTTCCCGGCCTGAAGCTGATCGTATTCTTCGATGATCCGGGCTCCATTTCTACAGGAAATATTAAGACCACGACGCTGGCTCAGCTCATGGAAAACGGACGGAAGGTCCTTGCGGGCGGCGACGCGAAGTATCACGAACTCGCTCTTTCGGTTCAGGAAAATGATCTCGCGACGATCATCTACACATCGGGCACGACCGGGAATCCAAAGGGTGTCATGCACACGCAGAAGAGCCTCGCATGGGAAGTGGATCATGCCATTCGCGGCATCGATGTGCCGCCAAACGGTGTAACGATGGGTTTCCTGCCGCCCTGGCACATTGCAGAGCGCCTCATTGAGGTGGTGGCCATTCGCACCATCACGGCGGTCGCGTTTACTTCTGTGGCCACTCTGGCAAAAGATCTGGCCGCTGCGCGGCCTACATTCCTGCTAAGCGTTCCGCGCGTGTGGGAGAGTTTCTACAACCGCGTTATGGACAACGTGAAAAAGGCTCCGCCGATCGGCCGGGCGATGTTCGCATTCGCTTCGTGGACGGCCATGCATTACACGTACTACCGTGATGTGCTCTTCGGTCTGCAGTACCGACTTCAGCGAGAATTCATCGGCCTGACTCTGCTGCGAAAGTTAGGCGCTCTGGTCGCCCTTTTGCTTCTGGTTGTTCCGAATGTGATCGCGCAGCTGATCCTGGGCAAGGTTCGTGCAGTGCTCGGCGGGCGCACACGCTTTGCGATTTCCGGGGCTGGAGCTCTGCCCGAATACATTGACCGGTTCTTCTATTCGGTCGGCGTCCCGATTGTTGAAACCTACGGCATGACAGAAACCGTCGGTGTCAGCGCGCGCAGGAACTTTCCGGGCACGGTGATCGGTACGGTTGGTTCCACGTTTCCAGGCGTGGAAATCAAACTGATCGATGAAAAGGGCAATGTGGTTACGGAGCCGAACGTAAAAGGCGTGGCCTATCACCGCGGACCCCACATCATGCAGGGATACTACAAAGAGCCTGAAAAAACAGCCCAGGTTCTCAGCGCAGACGGCTGGTTGAACTCCGGAGATATTCTCGTCTGGACCACCGGCGGTCAGCTGAAGTTCGCGGGCCGCGCGAAGGACACGATTGTGCTCCTGGGCGGCGAAAACGTGGAGCCGCAGCCGATTGAAGATGCGCTTTCGCAGAGCGATCTCATCGCCCAGATTGTCGTAGTCGGCCAGGACAAGAAAACGTTAGGCGCTCTGATTGTTCCGAATGCAGAGGCTGTGAAGAAGGCCCTGATGCTGGAAGGAAAGGAAGCTCCTTCGGATTTCTCGAAATGGAACGACGATCCTGCGGTTCTGAATCTTTTCAAAAACGAGATTAAAGTGCGGAACTCAGAAAAAGCGGGTTTCAAAAACTTTGAAAAAGTAACCACCTTCGCGCTTTTGTCCAAAGAATTTCAGCCCGGCGAGGAGCTGACGCAGACGCTGAAAGTGCGCCGCAACGTCGTTTTCGATAAGTACAAGAACGAGATCGAAAAAATGTACTGATCATGGAACTTCCGTTTCTCATCGTCGATGATGACCCGCTCATTCTCGATCTGATTTGCCATATCTTCGCAAATTCAGGGCGCAGGATGATCCGGGCTTCGAGCGCAGATGAGGCGGACCAGGTCCTGTTGCGTCAGAGCGTCTCTTTGATTGTGCTCGACTGGGAAATGCCCGGACGCACGGGCATTGATTTTCTCCGGTCGCTCAAGCAGGACCGGAAGAACCGGTACGTTCCGGTCATCATGCTCACCAGCAGGTCGGAAGAGCAGGACGTGCGGGCCGGGATAGAAGCCGGCGCATTCTACTATCTCACAAAGCCCTTTGATCAGCGGATTCTCACGGCCATCGTCGACAGCGCCCTTGGGGATTTCAAAGCTTCCCGAATCCGCGCGCAGCCCGATCCGGCTGTTGTGTACTCATGCGCCGCGTCTGCTTCCTTTGATTTCAAGACACCGGAGGATGCAGCTGAGATCGCAAAGTGGCTCGCGCGTTTGTGTCCTGATTCTCAGGGCGCGCAGCTCGGCCTTCAGGAGTTGATGATCAATGCCGTCGAGCACGGCAACCTCGGGATCACGTACGATGAAAAGACCGCGCTTGTGCGGGAGCAGCGATTGTTTGCTGAGATGCGCGAAAGGCAGTCGAGGGCGCCTTATTCATCCCGCATTGCACGGGTAACCTATCTCAGAGATGTTTCGAATTACTCTTTCCTGATTGAAGATGAAGGAGAGGGCTTTGACTTTTCGAAATTTCTTTATCTGTCGCCGGACCGTGCATTTGCCGAGCACGGACGGGGCATTGCCATCGCGCGATATCTATGCTTTGATGAGCTTGACTACATCGAACCCGGAAATCGTGTTCGCGCTGTTATACGAAGAAAGCCTCAGTCCGGTTCGGCGGCCGGGCGGCATATCACGGAGAAAGGCGTTCCCTGATCCACGCTTCGCCTTCGCGGCGAAATAGAATGCGGTCATGAAGGCGCGCGGGCCGGCCCTGCCAGAATTCAATACGCTCCGGTTTTACAACATAACCGCCCCAGAAGTCAGGCATGGGTACATCATTGCCGAATCTTTCCTGAATTTCTTTGACGCGCGCTTCAAGAACGTGACGGCCTTCGATGACCGAGCTCTGCCGCGATGCGTGCGCGCCAATCCTGCTTTCCAGCGGCCGGGATCGGAAGTATTCCTCGGATTCCTGGCGGCTGGTTTTTGTGACCTGGCCTTCGATGCGCACCTGGCGTTCGAGTTCAGTCCAGAAGAACAGCAGCGATACTCGGTGGTTCGCGTCCATGTCCCTGCCTTTGTGGGACTCATAGTTTGTGTAGAAGATAAATCCGCGTTCGTCGTAACCCTTGAGAAGAACGACGCGCGATGAGGGTGCGCCGGAAGCGGACACCGTCGCAAGTACCATGGCGTTCGGCTCCTGCACGGTCTTGACAGCTTCGTGAAACCAGCGGTCAAACAGGGCAAACGGATCTGTTCCGGCTGCTTCTTCGGGCAGCCCGGCCGCAGTATACTCCCGGCGCAACGATGCAGGATCCACGGGCATGATTCATCAAAAATGGACGCCGGGTCGATTCAATCGAAAAAAATATCATTTCCGCCAGAGCCGGTCCGGGAAACCTCGCACTATGCGCATGCGCTCCGGTCCGTTCGGTGATCGGTCCAAAGAAGATCATCAAATTCCTCGCGAAGAGTGCGGAATTTATGGGATCTCCGGCTGCAAGGAAGCAGCAAATTTCACATACCTGGGGCTGTACTCGCTTCAACACAGAGGTCAGGAAAGCGCCGGGATTGTCACATCCGACGGCCAGCACCTCTTTCGCTACGCAGGCATGGGGCAGGTGTCGCACGTTTTTACGGAAGGGAAGCTTCGAGAGCTTTCCGGACATGCGGCGATCGGCCACAACCGTTATTCCACGACCGGCGCATCCTTTCTCAGAAACGCTCAGCCAATCCGCGTGGAATCCAATCTGGGCGGCTTCGCGCTCGCGCACAATGGAAACCTGGTC
Source organism: uncultured Leptospiraceae bacterium (assembly GCA_964619995.1). GTDB lineage: Bacteria > Spirochaetota > Leptospiria > Leptospirales > Leptonemataceae > JAEUSB01. The sequence goes on along the minus strand of CAZUJO010000109.1, from coordinate 4,471 downwards.
AACGCCTGGCAGCTTCGGAGCGACCTGGAGCGTTCCGGGTCCATCTTCCAGACGACGATCGACTCTGAAGTCATTGTTCATCTCATGGCGCGTTCGCAGAAGAAGGACTTTCTCGATGCCCTGATCTTCGCTCTCCGCCAGGTGGAAGGCGCTTACAGTCTCCTGATTCTTACAAAGGACGCGCTCTATGCGGTCCGCGATCCCAACGGATTTCGTCCCCTTGTGATGGGACGAAGAGGGGACGGCTCCATCGTTTTCGCTTCTGAGACGTGCGCGTTTGATATTACAGACACGACGTACGAGCGTGATGTTCAGCCCGGCGAAGTGATCTGCGTGGATTCGCGCGGTCTTACCAGCTATCATCCGTTTGAAAAGCGCCCGGAAGCCCTGTGCATTTTCGAGCACATCTACTTTTCGCGGCCAGACTCGCGCATCTTCGAACAGTCAGTTTACGAGGTGCGAAAGCAGCTCGGGCGGTATCTTGCGCGCGAGCATCCCGTCGAGGCCGACTGCGTGGTTCCTGTGCCGGACTCATCCACGGTGGCGGCCCTGGGTTTCGCTGAAGAGAGCGGGATTCCTTATACGATGGGACTGATTCGTTCGCACTACATCGGCAGGACGTTCATTGAGCCGGAACAAAAGATCCGCGACTTTGGCGCGAAGATCAAATACAACGTCATTCGCTCTGCAATCGAAGGAAAGCGTGTCGTCATCATTGACGACTCGATCATGCGCGGCACGACTTCGCGCAAGCTGATCAAGATGTTCCGCAGAAACGGCGCGAAGGAAGTTCACTTCCGCATCAGCGCGCCGCCGACCCGTTTTCCCTGCTACTACGGCATCGACATTCCCACGCGACATGAACTGATCGCGGCGACCCATTCCGTTGAGGAAATTGTGCGCTATCTGAACGTCGATTCGCTGGGATATATGAGTCTTGAATCCGCGCACGCAGCCATGCGCGATGGAACGCGCGAGCGCCGCTGGTGTGATGCCTGTTTCTCCGGCAATTATCCGCTAAAGCTAAATCAGGAAGAGAGCTCGAACCAGAAGGATCTTTTCCCCGAATATTCCGTAGAAGAGCGATAAAAGTCGCTCGATTTCTTGCGGAGCGTCCGCCTGCTCAGCGGGAAACCGGTTCGAGCTTGCGGCCGACGTAATTCGGACCAGATACTACAATGCGATTCTGCTTCATCAGCTGTGTTACGACCTTGACCACTGCCTTCTGAAC
>CAZUJO010000109.1:0-3230 GCA_964619995.1 uncultured Leptospiraceae bacterium | reverse complement strand
TGCCTCAATCATTGCGATCACGCTGTACATCGCGGTCCGGTTCCGATTCTCGTTCCAGGGAAACGCCCATGCGATCCACGCGTTTTCCCAGCGCCTGCAGAAACCTCGGCTGAAGTTTCAAGTCGCACATATGCGTGACGCGCGCCATCACAGGGTCCGGCAGAAGATCGACTACCTGTTGCAGCGCGAAATCATCGAACTGATAACCCATCGTGTTGACTGGATCGCGTGTTTCATCTGGGCGTGGGAACATGTTTCAAATTCGGCCGGCCGGGCCCCGGGATTGAGCTACTGATTCAATATGACGACGATCTCTTTGACTTCAAAGACGCCCGGCTTTGAACCAGACGGCGCATCGCGGACGATTCCAGCGATTTTGATCTTCTTGCCGTTGTACATTCCGCGCAGCATCTTCTCAAGCTTTCCGGTAATCTGATAAGTCGAGTTGTCCGCAAGCTGCATCATGCAAACGGGCGCGTCTTTGCTTCCCTTTACCTGAATGGTGCCCTCAATTTCGGTGAGAGCGGGCGGCGGATCTTTCTTTTCCGGTTCGCTGGAACAGGATAAAGAAAACAGGACCAGGAATGCGAGCGCAGATCTTCTCATTTCAGAAATGCCTCTATGGAGCGGATCTGATCGTCAGTGAACGCAAATTTCGGCATGCTTCCGGAAATCGGCCGCTTGCCTTTGTATCCTTCCGGATAGCGTCCGTTGACTATTTTCTCTTTCAGGATTTCGAAGCTCGTCCCTTTGAGGGCAGGACCTACGCTGCCGTCCTGTTCCGGGAGAGCGCTGTGACATGCGATGCAATTTGTGATGTAGAGGCTGCGTCCGTCCGCTTTCAGTTTTTCTTCAGGCGAAAGGTTTTCTGTGCTCTTCTTGCACTGAGTCAGAAGCAGAACGATTCCGATCAAAACGAGTTTCTTCATAATTAGTGGCAGGTTATTAGTGGCAGGTTCCAGAACCGGGGGCCGAAACCCCCGGATGATCGAACTTAGAGAATCACGACCAGGAGGATGTAGAGCACAACGGCCAGGACGAGGCCCATGTGGATCACACCAACCGGTTTTTCAATGGGTTTGGTGGTAATGCCATTGGTCGCTACAAGCGCGTTGACTTCGATCAAGCCCACGATCACGAACAGCACGAGATACCAGATTCCAACGTTTGCAGTGTGGATCTGACCGGGCAGGTTCGCGCCTGCGCCCATGAAGAAGAGAAGGGCAAGAGACAGGAGCGTGTTCGTGCGAGACGCAAGGAAAGCGCGACGCGCCAGAACCGGAAGGTTTTCCACCTTCTCGCCGTTTGCCGCTGCAATCACTTTCTGCTGGCGGGGCCAGATTACGAACCAGACGTTAGAAGCCATCACGAGGCCCATCAGGATGCCCGGGAATATACGAATGAACCAGGCGTCATTCGTCATCCACTCTCCAAATCCAAGGCCCTGCGCATTGATGTGATACTTGAGGCCGATCAGGAGAAGGCCGCTGAGAACCGTGAAGGCCGCGCCCCAACGGAAATACCACAGGGCTCTAGGTACAAGTTTCTGCGTGGCAGCCGTTTTCGTATTGGCATCCGTTTCTGCAAAGAAAGGGCCCTGGACGAAGTTGAAATACCAGAGCATGCCGATCCATGCGATGCCAAAGATATAATGGCTCCATTTGAGCAGGAGATAAACTCCCTGTTTGCTCAGGATTGCGAATTCCATTGATTCCTCCGAGATTTTAGCCAGTTGCTGTTTGTTTAATCACAGTTAAAGGAAAATTTTGAGAACGAGTATCAAATCGTGCCGGATTCCGGCGCCGTTCGGAAAAAAGATTCGTTTCGGCTTCCTGCCGAGTCGATCTGGCAGCAACGGAGGATCCAGTGAAAGAGATCTCTAGAAAGGAATTCCTGAAACAAGGCGTTGTTGCCGGTGCTGTTGGTACAGCGGCAATCGCTCTGGCCTACTGCAAGAAAAAAGGCGGCGAAGAAGCTTCTGCTCCTGCAGCTGGCGGAGCGTGCAACGATCTGTCTGGCCTGACTCAGGCAGAAAAAGACACCAGAACCCAGCTCCAGTACAAGGACAAGAGCGACCAGGACGGAAAAGCGTGCAATGGTTGTGCTCTGTTTGTTCCGGCTCCTGCCGGCGCAGCTTGTGCTTCCTGCAACCTGGTAAAAGGCCCAATCAGCCCGGAAGGCTATTGCACTTCCTGGGTGAAAAAAGGCTGATTTCAGATTTCCGGGGCTGCGCATTTGCGCAGCCTTTCTGATTTTCTCCCCGCCCCGGGCGATCCGCCCCAAAAATACTGGCCCAGCGCCCGCTTCTTCCATTAATCATCCTGCATGGATTCGACAGAGATTCTGCGCATGCATCCGTGGCCCGAACGCTACATTTCGCAGGGCAGGCCTCTGGAGTGGATCTGGCAGTTTCGCATCGGACTGTCGCGCGAAGCGCTCTGGCCGATCGTGATGGATACCTCCCGTTTCAACCGCCTCATGAAACTGCCGCCGATGAATTTCGAGGAGCGCGACGGCGTTCTGTACGGCTCAAGCAAGAACGCAGGCTTCCACCTGCAGTGGAAGGAAGTGCCGTGGTCGTGGAGCACGGAGCGCACCATGTCGAACGCGAGGGAGTACAGCACAGGCTTTGCGAAATTCCTGCGCGTTCTGTATGTGCTCGATCCAGATGGACCGGATCAAACGCGCCTGACGGTATACTTCGGCTGGATTCCGCGGCACTTGCCTGGCCGCTTGATTCTGATGGCCTCCAAAAAATGGATGCACGACCATTACGCGCAGGCCTTCGCTGAAATTGAAGCGTCTGCGCGCGCAAAGGCGCCTTCAGTTTTCGTTGCTCCCCCTCCGGTTCTTTCGCCTGCCTCTCTCGAACGCATCGAAGCGATTCGCGCGCGTCTGGTTTCGCAGGGAGTGAATGCCTCGCTTCTCGACCGATTGATCGATTATGTGTGCACGGGCGATGATCTGGAATTGTACAGAATTCGAGTCAACGCGCTTGCGCGAAAGTGGAATGTGGATGCGCGGTCTCTCCTGGTGGTCTGCCTTCATGCAACCCGCGCCGGACTTCTCACCATCAGCTGGGATGTGCTCTGTCCGCACTGCCGCGGCGTTCGCACGGCTGTGACGAGCCTGGGCGAAGTGCCCGCGAAGGCATCGTGCGACGTATGCGAAGTGGAGTTCAACAATGACTCCGAAGAATCCATTGAAATCACGTTTCATGTACATCCATC
>CAZUJO010000108.1:0-10098 GCA_964619995.1 uncultured Leptospiraceae bacterium | reverse complement strand
CCGGCTTTTTCAGAAAGTTCTTTCACCGAGCCGACACATTCGCGCTGATGGCAAAAGAAATCAGTTCAGCTCTTGCGGCCCGATCGAGAGGCTCAAAGGTGGTTCAGCCTTCCGAATCGGCGGCCCGCAAATTCGGCCGGCGCGGCGTCTATGCAGCAAGAGATCTCAAAGCCGGAGAGACGTTAGGCGATCATAATCTGGTCTTCATGCGGCCGGGCGGCGACGGTCTGCGGCCGGACGCCGCTTTCTCCGGCAAAGCCCTGCGCAAGCAGCGGCAGAAGGGCGACATGATTCTCGGAGACGACGTTTGAACGCGGACGACCAGAACGCGGGTCTCGAACAGATCGCAGAATCCGCCGGAGCCCTCGCTCCTTCCGCGTCGGACGAACCCGCCCTGTGGTACGCGCTGTACACGATGCCTCAATGTGAAAAGCGGATCGCTAAGTTTCTTGCGAAGCGAAAGATCGATTACTATCTTCCGCTGATTCAGAAGAAGAGAAGATGGTCCGACCGTATCAAGGTCATCGAATTTCCTCTCTTCCCCGGCTATATTTTCCTGCATATGCCGTTCTATCAGCGGCGGCTCGACGTGCTTATGCATCCAAGCGCGCTGCGATTTGTGATCCGAGAAGGCAGACCTGCTGTGATCCGGGATGAAGATATGGAATCCTTAAGGATTCTCGTTGCGGGCGCCGTCGATTTGCAGGCGCACCCCGAGGAGAATCTGCCGCCCGGGCAGCCTGTCATTGTGCGTTCCGGTCCCTTCAAAGGAGTGCGCGGCATCGTAGCGAGCGTGAAGAACAAGACGAGGCTCTTCATCAAACTGGAAGCTTGCAGCCTCTGTGCCAGCACAGAATTCGATATCATCGATGTGGAGAAAATTGCGCCATGAGTTCGTTTGAGCTGTTTCAAAAAAGCTATGGAATGCAGGTGGAAGAACTCAGGAAAAACGCAGCCCTCATTGCGCCGGAATCCGTCACAAAAGCAATCGATCTCATCCTTGGATGCAAAGGAAAACTCGTCACGAGCGGAATGGGAAAGTCCGGCCTGATTGCGCAGAAGCTCGCTGCAACGTTCGCATCGACCGGCACTCCGTCCTTTTTTCTTCATCCAGGCGAAGCGTTGCACGGAGATCTCGGGGCAGTGCAGAAGGACGATGTCCTGCTCGTGCTCGCGAAGAGCGGAGAATCGGAAGAGGTCATTCTGATGCTTCAGGCAATTCGCAAGATGGGCAATCCAGTCATTTCCATTCTCGGCAAAGCCGATTCGACTGCCGGGCGTATGTCCGATGTCATCATCCTTGCCTCCGTCAGCCGCGAAGCAGATCCTCTCAATCTTGCCCCGACTGCATCGAGCACAGTCTCCCTGGTCGTCGGAGATGCGCTTGCAAGCGCCGTATGCGAGCTGCGCGGATTCAAACAGGAAAACTTCGCGCTCTTGCATCCGGCCGGCCAGCTGGGAAAGAGGCTCCTCCTCAAAGTCGAAGACCTTCTGATTGTTGACCGCGGCATTCCCGTCGTAGGCGAAAACGCAAGCATGTCCGAGCTGCTGGAAGTTGAATCGAAGCCCAACCTGGGTGGAGTCATGATTGCCGACGCATCCGGGCGCCTTGCAGGACTCGTCACCGACGGGGACATTCGCCGCGCGATTCTGAAGTTCGGCGATGTTCTGAAATGCCGCATAACGGATATCATGACGAAAAATCCGCTGCATCTTGAGCGCGGCTCAAGCGCGCTGTCAGCGCTTGAGATGATGGAAAACCGTCCGTCGCCGGTTTCGGTTCTGCCCATCGTCGATGCGGACAAAAAACCGGTCGGCCTGCTGCGCCTGCACGATCTGCTCCGGTCAGGCCTGTAATGAAGAAGTCTTCCGCAGAAAAGGCCGCCCGATCAAAGATCGACTACACCACTGCGCTCAAAGCAGTCATCCGCAAATACAACAAACTGCCTCATCCGCTCACGTACGAGAACGGATACCAGCTCCTCGTGAAGGTGGTTCTTTCGGCGCAGACAAACGACGCATTGATCAACAAAATCGCGCCGCCGTTTTTCGAAAAATACCCGGATCTGGCCTCTCTGGCGGCCGCAGCGCCGGAAGATCTGTTCCCGCTTCTGAAAGGCGTGCGCAATTTTGCAAACAAATCGCGCTGGCTTCATGCAATTGCGCTCAAGCTCTCGTCGCGAAACATTCCGCAGACGCTCGATGAGCTCACAGAACTACCGGGAATCGGACGCAAGTCCGCCAGCGTGATTCTGCGCGAACTTGGAGGGACGGGCGCCGGCGTGATTGTGGATCTTCATGTGCTCCGGGTGGCTCCGCGCATCGGCATTTCAAAGGCTCAGGATGCCGGAAAGATGGAGAAGGACATTGCCGCGTGGATTCCGCCGGGCTCATGGGCCGACGCCGGTATGTGCCTTTCTTTTCTCGGACGGGACGTGTGCAGGCCGACTCCCGTCTGCGAAAAATGCGTAATTCAATCCTCGTGCGAAACCGGGATGAAGTCGGTCCCGGGACGAAAGCCAGTTCCGGCGAAACGTGCCCGCAAAAAACCTGCCCGCAAATAATAACGTTAAGCGATCTTTACGGTCTTGATGTTCGTAAACTCGCGGATGCCGGCCTTGCCGAGCTCACGGCCCATGCCTGAATCCTTGATCCCTCCGAATGGAAACCGTGGATCCGAACGTGCCATTTCATTTACCGCAACCGTTCCAGCCTTGAGCGCCAGAGCCACCCGCTCTGCCCGGGCCAGATCATTGGAAAAAACGGCGGCAGCAAGGCCGAAGTCGCTGTCATTTGCCAGGGCAATTGCCTGTTCCTCAGTTTCAAAGGAATGTACGGCGGCCACAGGACCAAAAGTCTCTTCATCCCATACTGCCATCTCAGGCGAAATATCCGTGAGAACCGTGGGCGGATAGTAATAACCCTTCTGATCCGGGATCGAACCGCCTAACAGCAGTTTTGCGCCCTGCGAGATGCTCGATCGCACCTGATCGTGGAGAGACTGGCGCAGATCTGCGCGCGCCATCGGCCCGACAGGCGGATTTTCCATGGGATCTCCGTAATGCACGGACATACAGGCAACGAGCGCGTCTTCAAAAGACTGGCGGATGCTTTTGTGCACAAGGAAACGCTTCGCTGCAACGCAGCTCTGTCCGGAATTGATGAGGCGGCTCTGCGCGCAGATTTGCGCAGCGCGGCCAACGTCTGCATCCTGGAGAATGATGTATGGATCTGATCCGCCGAGCTCGTAGACGCCTTTCTTCATATGAAGGCCGGCCCGCGCAGCAATGATCTTGCCGGCGCGAACGCTGCCCGTGAAAGAAAGAGAAGCGATGCGCTTGTCTGTCATGAGCTGGGCGGTCTGCTTCTCGTCCAGGAACAGGTGCGAAATCGGCACTTCTGCCTCACGGCAGATTTTTGAGAGCAACACAGAGCATTCCGGCACATTGGGAGCAGGCTTGAAGATCGCGGCGTTGCCGGCCATGGCCGCGGGCACGGCAAAGCGAAGCACCTGCCAGAACGGAAAATTCCACGGCATGATGCCGAGCACGATCCCCAGGCTTTCATAGCGCACGTAGCTGCGGCGCGATTCGCTTTTGATTTCTTCCGTGCCGAGAAACCGGGCAGCGTTCTCGGCATAGTAGTCGATCAGGGTTCCGGATTTCTCGATCTCGGAAACGCCCTGCCCCAGGGGCTTTCCCATTTCCTTCGCCATGACCTCTGCGAGTTCATGTTTCTTGTCTTGCAGCGCGTACTTCAGGGCCCGAAGGCGGACGGTTCTGAACTCAAAATCTCCCGAAGCCCAGAGGTCTGCGGCTTTCAGTGCGTCCTGTACGGTCGTTTCGATCGTAGTATCAGAACTCTGTTCGTAAAGTTTCTCAAGTAATTGTGTGTGCGGGTTCTGGGTGCGATAGATCATCCCTGGTCCTGTATGGAGAGCGCAATGTCTACAGCCGTTTTGCTGCCGTTGTAAATTCCGTCAGCCGCATTTTGAATCACTGCCTGGGACATCTGCGTCAGCAGATGCGGCTCGGCGAGCATCTTGCGAAGCAGGGCCGCTGCCTGCGAGGGTGTGCGGCACTCCGGCGTGCCTTCGCCGAGTTCAGCGGAGCGCACGGCCGACGCCGCTTCGTGATCCCCGACGCGCTTCGCGAAAAGCTTCGGCACCGGAAAGAAAGCAAGTTCGCCCGGCTTTGTGCACAGAACGTCCGCGCGCCGGATCAAGAGGTCCGTCGCGGTGAACGCTTCGTAGTGCGAAGGGAAGTGAAAGAGAACGGCGCTCTGGCGCGGATCCGCGCCGGCAAGCGTATGCATTTCGCAGAAGGACTGGAGCTGGGCGTAGCTCTCGATCACGCTGTACTCGATCTTGAGTTTTTCAAACGCAGCGCGGACTGCCTTTGCAACCGCCGCGTGATCGCCGGCATTCACCCAGAAGTGAACTCGTCCGGAACGAATCAAATCAACAACGGCCTGGATCAAACTCACCAGATAGCTGCGCTGCGCGCCCGCGCCGCCCACAGGAAACAGCACGCGAAGAGGGCGCTTCGCATCGAGGCGGTCGATTCGCGCGCGCGAGTCTGTTTCCGCGTTCACGGCGATATCGCGCGGAACCCAGTGACCGGCCACGGCCAGGTTCTCCGGAGGAATGCCCATTTCGACGAACCGCGCGTAGGCGCCGTTGCTCTGCACGAGGTTCATCGCGCCGGGCACGAGCAGATAATACTGAGGATGATTGTCCGGCACGAGATGCACGACGCGCCGAAACCCGGCAGCCACGCTGATCTGCCCGTTGAGCGGATACGCAGAAACCACAGGAAGAGAAGTCGGCAGGTCCGAGATCAAATTGCGAAGCCCGTCCGCGAGAAAGGTGGAAAACTGAAGCGAAGAGATATCTCCGTTCGTCGTGACCATCCCCCAGAGCCATTCCACGGGACCGCCCCATTCGGAGGCGAGGCGGCTGAGGAAGCTGTAGAGGTCGTCGGATTCGCGGATGAGCTTTGATTCGACCGATTCAATCGCGAGCAGATCGTGCAGGTAGGGTGTAACGCCGCGCTCGACGGCCCAGCTCGACACACTGCCGGCCATCCTGTGATGTCCGTAGCCCATGCGCACGCTGCCCACAATCAGTCCGTCCTTGACTTTCTCTCCCGCACCCGACTCGATCAGACGCAGCCCCTTTTGATGGGGCGATTCCCGCCAGGTCAGCGGGATCGGTTTGTTCGGCTTGATGCCGTAACGGATGGCCAGGGCTTCTTTGCTGAGCCGCGCGAACGCTCCCTGGAGCAGATCGACTTTGAGTCCAAACATTGGCTGACGATTCATTGTAGTTGACAGAACTCCTCGTATTTGAGACTCAGTCTCATCGCAAATTGGCCCGCTCCCCTGAATGCCAGGTTGCGGTCGAAGTTGCAACCGAATAAAGTGGCGGACCATTATGACGACTAAGAAACACGCAATATGCCTGCTCTTTCTGAGCACTGCACTTTCCGCGCAGGAAGTGCCTGGTGAACCAGCAAAGCAGCCGGAAATCACTCAGCCAGCGCAGCCGGCTCAACCTGCACAGCCCGCTCAGCCCCAGGCGCAGAGAACGGAAAACCAGCCAACTGCTCCAACGGCCAACGTGTCCAACGCGGAGGACAAACAGCCCGCCGTTCCTGAAGCGACCGTCGACGTAAGCCTGCAGTTTGCGTCCAACAGCATCTTCCGGGGCGATGATACATTCAAGACGCGCGCCCAGCAGAAACGCACGCCCTACGGCTCCCACTCCGGCGAATGGATGGCCCAGCCTCAGTTTACGATCCACACTCCCGTCGAGGGACTTTATTTCAACTGGGTCGGAAGCTATGCGCTCGCAGGCAGACAGGATACGGACAACGACCAGCGCATTGAATCCGGAAAAGACGGAAACCAGACGACGATCTTGAATTCCTATTTCGGCGCACTCGCAGGCGGAAGCAACGCAGCAACGGCCGCGACTACGGCTCGCACAGATTTCATCAACACGCTCACTGGAGCGACGCTCGACACGGCAAGCGGGACCTACGGTTCTCCGTTTACGAACACATTTCCCACATCGTCTGTCAGCAACATCCAGATGTATACGTTCTACAAGGATCCAAACGGCCTGAGACGTCTGGACGAAATGGACTTTACACTCGGCTATGAACGCCAGACAAAAATCGGAACGTTAGGCGGCGGTCTCCTCGTCCAAACGTTCGCAGATGTTACGGGAAAAGCCAATCCGTTTGCGTCGGGTGGGAACGGCTACATGCTTACAGAAGTGTTTCTTACGTATGCCATGCCTTCGCTCCCGGATGTAAAACTCTACGCAGGCGCGGACGTCATCCGCTCTGATTCTTACTACAAGATCTCTTACAACCATGAGTTTCCTCTCGCCGATAAATTCAGCGTTCTTGTGAATTCCGGCCCGGGATACCAGGTTACGCAGAACCTCCAGGGCGTGCGTGACTGGCAGTCCACAGTGCAGTTCAACTACAGCGGATTCAACCTGGGTTTCAACGCAGTCTGGAGACCAAAACTGGAGTTCTTTGACACCGATGCCTCCACCACGCGTCCCGTCTGGGCCGACGGCGGATCGAGCAAAGCGGACGGAATGGTTGCCGATCCTTCAAAATACCAGGCCGGCTTCGCATCCGACGTGGTGAACACAGCGATCACGCAGCTGGTTCGCGCAAGAACAGGCAACCAGAACTACGAATACGTTCCACGGCAGAGGCTGCCACACTGGCTCTACTGGGTGAACATCGGTTACTCTACTACTTTCTAACTCGCACAGACATTGATGCGCGCGGTTTTTTTGTCCTGAGAGACAGGAACCGCGCGTCCTTAATCCTGATGGACAAAGTTCCTCGCACTGCATTTTTTTCCATCAGAGGCACATGAAACAATCACTCCGTATCTCCGTCGCAGCACTTCAGGTATTTCTGGCAAGTTCCCTTTTCGCGCAGGCTCACCGCGAGCATGGCGCCCATGAGCATGGAATCGCAACGCTCGACATAACGGTCGACGGCAAGTCCATCGATCTCGATTTCGAAAGCCCTGCGGTCAACATCATCGGGTTCGAACACGAAGCAAGAACCCCTTCCGACCGCGCGAAGCAGGCAAAAGCGCTCGATACTATCCGCAATCACCTGGCTCAAATCTTTCAGTTCGATCCGGGCGCAGGCTGCAAAATCGCCATCAAGAGTCTGAAAGTTGAAAAAGAAGAAAACGAAGGATCCGGAGAACACAGGTCTGTTGCGGGTGAATTCAGCGTGACCTGTGCGAAACCGCCGGCAGGCACGCAGTTGAAACTCGGCTTCACGAGATTTTTCGGCGCCTCCGGGCTCACGAAGATTCGTGTCCAGGTGATGTCAGACAAACCCGTGTCAACCGTCATCGAGAATGACAGAGGGAGCGTACCGCTTTGAACGCAGTTGAGATCCGAGATCTTAAGTTCAGTTACAGGAAAGGCCCCGCAGTTCTCGACATTCCATCCGTGGACGTGCGAAAGGGCGAGAAGGTGTTTCTATTCGGCCCGAGCGGAAGCGGCAAGACAACCCTTCTGTCTGTAATCACTGGAATTCTCGCGCCAGGCGAAGGCAGCGTTCGCGTTCTGGGCGAAGATCTGCGTTCGCTGTCCACCGGAGCGCGCGATCGTCTTCGAGGAACGCACATCGGATATATTTTTCAGATGTTCAATCTGCTGCCGTACCTTTCTGTCATCGATAACATTCTGCTCCCATGCCGCATGAATCCGGATCGCGCAAAGCGCGCCGGAGGCGATGTGGAAGCAGAGGCCTGGGTGATTGCAGAACATCTTGGAATCGCAGGCCACGCGCACAAAAAACCCACGGAACTCAGCGTCGGTCAGCAGCAGCGCGTCGCTGCAGCCCGAGCCATTCTCGGAAATCCGGAACTCATCATCGCGGACGAACCCACATCGGCGCTCGATACAGATTACCGCGAAAACTTTCTTGAGCTTCTTTTCGCAAACACAGAAAGGAGCGGCGCATCCATTCTGTTCGTAAGCCACGACCGAACGCTTGCGAAGCTGTTTGATCGCAGCGTATCCCTTCCTGAGATCAACGCGGCCAGCAGGAGCGAAAATCCAGGGGCACGTCCAGCCGCTGCGGACCCGGCAGCGACCGGGAGCACGCGCAGGGCCGTGAAGAAAACCAGGAAGAAATCATGAACTACTTTCGTCTGACGATCCAGTCGCTCCGCAATCGAGCGCTCACGACTTCTCTCACGGTGCTTTCGATCGGGCTTTCGATTGGGCTGTTCTTTGGAGTCGAGCGCGTGCGAACCGCCGCGCGGGAGAGCTTTGAAGGAACCGTAAGCGGAGCGCAAATGCTCGTGGGCGCGCGCACCGGAGGGGTGCAGCTTCTATTGTATTCGATCTTTCACATTGGCAACGCAACCAACAACGTCAGCTACGAATCGTACCGCGACATCGCGGGCCGCCGCGGAGTCGACTGGACGATTCCGATTTCACTCGGAGACAGCCACCATGGCTACCGCGTCGTCGGCACAAATGAGAGTTTCTATAAGTATTACAAATTTCGCGGCGACCGGTCTATAGAGTTTGTCTCAGGCGGTCCGGCGTCGGATATTTTTGACGTGGTCCTTGGCTCCGACGTGGCCGAAAAACTGCACTACGCTCTCGGTTCGCGCGTCATCGTTTCGCACGGAGTTGCGGCCGTAACTCTGGAGAGTCACGACGACAAGCCCTTTACGGTAAAAGGAATTCTGAAGAAGACCGGAACGCCGATTGACCGGTCGTTGTTCATTACGCTCGAAGGAATGGAAGCCATCCACATCGACTGGAAGAGCGGGGCCGCTCCTTCTGAAGAAGAACACATCAGCGCTGAACGCGTGCGAAAAATGAAAATCAAAGTCGGAACCATCACCGCCTTTCTGGTCGGACTGAAGAATCGGTCCCTGGTGCTGAAAATGACGCGCGAAATCAACGAATACAAACCCGAGCCGCTCACGGCCGTTGTGCCTGCGTTTGCGCTCCAGGAGCTCTGGCGCGTCGTAGGATATGCTGAGGATGCCCTTCGCATCATCAGCGCATTCGTTGTGGCAGTCGGAATTACCGGCATGATTCTTTCTATTTACACGACGCTGAACGAGCGCCGCAGGGAAATGTCCATCCTCCGGTCGCTCGGGGCGCGTTCGTACCATATTCTATTGCTTCTGGTTTCGGAAGCGTTCGTGCTTACGCTGTCCGGATGTGTCCTCGGAGTCGCGCTCGTTTATGGACTGACGACTGCCTTCCAGGCTGTTATCGAAGACCAGTTTGGCATCTTCATACCGGTGCAGGCTCCCGGTTTGAAAGAACTGGCCTACATTGGCATGGTCCTCGCGGCGGGCATCCTTGCTGGACTCATTCCGGCGTGGCGCGCATACAGAAACGCGCTGCACGACGGCCTGAGCGTACGCGTTTAAACCGCAAGGTCAGCCCAGGATCGAGTAGCCTCCGTCCACATGAAGGACCTGTCCGGTAATGCGCAGATCGGGAGAGAACAGAAACGCGCAGGCGCGCGCCAGATCTTCCGGGCGCGCATTGCCCAGCGCAGAACGCTCGTTACACGATTCCACAGCCTGCGCCAGACCGGGAATCGCTCCGCCGGCTTTGCTCGCTGTATACGGAGAGAAGCGAATCGCATTTACGCGAATTCCGTACGCACGACCGAGCTCCTGCGCAAGCTCGATGGTAATTCGTTCGAGAGCTGACTTGGCAACGCCGATGTTGCGATACGGATGCGTCATGACTCTCTCTGCGCCGAGGTAACTCAACGCAAGGAGAGAAGCTCCGTCCGCCAGGACTTTTTCGGAAATGAGGCTGCGCGTAAGTGATATCAGGGAATACGCGGAAACATCCATCGCGCTCTGAAAGTCTTCGCGGCTGACTTCAAGAAGCGGACGCACCTCGCCGCCGCGGATGGTCTTGTCCATTGCGACGCCGTGCAGAACACCGTCGATCCGGCGGCCCTTGCTTTTCAGGCTGGCTGCAAGCGACGCAAGCGAGCCGTCGAGGGTGACATCGAGCACGTCCGTCTCGACTTCTGGCCCGAGCTCAGACTCCACAGC
>CAZUJO010000107.1:0-10131 GCA_964619995.1 uncultured Leptospiraceae bacterium | reverse complement strand
TATTTATCTTTCACGCGAGAGCTTGTCGTGCCTTTCGTGGAGGTGGACCGCTCCGAGGAAATTGTATCGTACGGGGCGGCGATGCTGCGGATCTCCTGCCTGTACTTCCTGTTCGACGGAACCTACAATATTCTCGGAGGGATACTCAAGGGATCGGGAGACACCCTGTGGACCATGCTTGTTTCAAACGCGCTTATCTGGACGATGGCCGGAGCGGTCTACTACGCGAAGAATCATCTGGGGCTCACTCCGATCGGAGCCTGGTTCATGCTGACCGGGATGGTGATCTGTCTCTGCGGTTCATACAGCATTCGCTTTCTTCGCATGCGATGGCTCGATCGATCGATGATACAATCGAACGAGAACGTCAGCCGGTAACGGAAACCATTTCGGAGAGCTGTCTCCGCACGGCGGTTTGAACGCCGGCGTTTGCTTCCATAAAACGAATGACCGGGGCGCCGCCGGCAAGCTTCCAGGCATGCTGCAAGACGCGGTCGTGCGTGATCCTCGTCATCCGCGTCTTGGCAACGCTTTGGGAAAAGACGGCGGATGTCATCCCGCCCAGCCATGCCGTTACGACGTGATTGGCCGTCTTCGCAACTGCCTCGGAATTGTCGATGATTCCGTCCCGTACGTCGGGTAGTTCATCGCGGTTCAGAAGGAGCCACGAAAGGGAGGTCATGTCATGAGCAACGATAGACGGCGATGCGATCACAATCCCATTGGCCGGCTCATGGACATGCCCCTGATCCGGCCCCATGTCGGCAAGCATCCGGTCCGCGACGGTCAGGATCAGTCTCTGCTTTTCTTTTAGAGTCGAAACCAGGTTCGCTTCCGCGATCTTTTCATGCAGCGTTGCGGCATCTCTGTGAAATTCAAGGCGGGTATCATGCCTCCAGTATCCGACTGCCGCTTTCATTCCCAGGGTGCTGCCGGCAATTACATGTCTGGAGCAGCGCGGCATCAGGATGATGTGGCGCGCTTCTTGGAGAATGTTCGGCATCATGATCGGGTTTTTCCAGGAATTGCCGTTATGCGGCATATCTCCATAAAATGCGTTCCACCCGGCTTCCTCGAAACAATGAAGCTCGGCGCCGGCAGCAGAGACCGGCCCGGCAAAGCCGGCGCTCAGCATGTTAGCGCGCGTGCTGCCCTTTGTCTCTTTTTCTGAAAAACGGACGCTTCCGACGCCGGACATGTCTCCGACGATCACACGGCCCGCGCCTCGCTCTTTCAGGAGTTCAACCATTGCGGCGACGGCTTCGGGATGAGTTGTTGCGGGATACGGATTGCCGGAATTGATTACTGGCTTGATGAAGACCACATCGCCGCGCGAAAGCCAGGAGAAATCTGAGGCAAGGAGCGCGGCTTCCCGCACGGAGCGGCGAATGACGGACGAACTGGCCGGGCTGTCAAATCCTGCGAGCGCCACCGTCGCGCGTTCTCCAGGCCGCGGCTTCTCCACTTCCGGTTCTGCCGAGAGCTGAGATGCGGCTGCTGCCGCGGCGAGTCCTGCTGCACTCCGTACAAATGTGGCGCGCGTCATCTTCATACCCGACCATGCCGAGCCAGGTCAGGGAATGCAAGTCAATTCGATGCTTTATTCGGATTCAAGAACCATGCGGTGGTTCAGGTTCTGCACGGGCCGCGCGTTGTGCGGGAAGAGCTTATGGAAACGCGCAAGCTGCTCTTCAGAAACGTCGATCGGATCTTTCAGAACAATCCATTTCAATCCCTCTGAGCATCCCGGTGTCGTGAGCGATCCTGTATATGTGAAGTATTTTGCGTTTTTCGGCAGCAAATCAACTGTGCTGAGAATGACTCCTGGTTTCTCTCCCGGTTTTTCCGGGCCGTTTTTCAGAAGCGCTTCGATGACAGGGTTCGGGGCGCCCTTTTTTGCGAGAATGCCGATCACGGCAAGGTTGCCAGCCGCGTCTTTGTGCACGAGATGCACTTCCATTTCCTGACTCTTTCCTTTGATGAGATGTTCGCTGCGCGCATGGACATGAAACTGGATGAGACTGAACCTTGTTTCGCCGATGGCGACTCCGCCCGCGCTCGGTGAACTTGCCTGAAGCGTATGACCGTTATTTGAAATTGTGAACTCCGTTCTCGGGTAGTCAAAGCGGAGCTCGTCGAGCGGAGCCCGGATCGTGCGTTGAATGTCAATGGGTGACTGAACCTTGCCGATCTTGCAGAGTTCCGGCCAGGCATCGATGCTTTCGTAGTCCCAGTGTTCCCCCTGCGGTTTCGGGGGTTCTTCGCGCTTTTCTCCCGGTGCCTGAGCATGTTCCTCCGGTTTCGCTTCTTGCTTCAACTGGCCGGGAAGTTTGATGTGTTCGCAGCCTGCCGCGGCGAACGCGAGAATCAATATAAGACAGGCGGAACGCATATGCCTGTAAAATCGGTTCTGCCAGCTTTGCCCTGAACCCATGCCCGGGATTTTTCGTTTGTCTAACGGGATTCGCTCGCGAGGATTCTCAAGATGCCGGATCCAAACTTCTCTACTTTCGTCTGTCCCATCCCCTTTACAAGAGCGAGTTCTGCAAGCGTGGCCGGCTTCTGGCGCGCAATGCGGCCGAGCACGGCGTTCTGAAGAACCATGTATTTCTTCCATTTGAGTCTGCGCGCCTCTGTGTCCCGGTACTGGCGGAGTCTGCGAAGAAGGGCTGCATCGGGGGTCAACGTTCGCGTGGATCGCTCCGGTGTTTCACGCTCCGAGCCGCGGCCATCTTCAGCAATACGCTTTCTCGGCGCGGGGCGCGCTCCTTCGTTCAAATAGAGCGTTGGATATTTTTCGCCGGCTACTTTGATTTCGCCGCGAGCGACGGCTTCTTCAAAATACTGAATGATCGATTCGGCGGGAACGTGGGCCAGCCGGCCGTAGCGGCTCGATTGCGTCAGGCGGTACTTGATTACATCCTGCATTTTACTCCCGCGCAGCACGCCGGCGAGAATGCGCTTTCCAAACTTCGCCGGGAATTCCCGGAGCACCGTATGGATGGCTTCGACTTCATCAGGCGCGAAACGATACGCCGATTTCTCCATGGAGGCCGACTTCTTCGCTTCTTCACGCTTCCGGAATTGCTCCGCCGCTTCGTCTTTTCCCAGGCAGACGTCGCACTTGCCGCATGCCGTGATGTCTTCGCCGAAATACGCGCAGAGAAACTTCTGGCGGCACACATGACTCGACCCGAACTTGCGAACGTGCGCAAGAAGTCCGTCCGATGATTTAAGATTGTTTCCCAGGATGAAGTTTTGTGTTACGAAATCCGCCTGCATAAAAAAGAGGATGCAGTCCGATTCCCGGCCGTCTCTGCCTGCGCGTCCCGATTCCTGATAGTATGCGTCGATGGAAGAGGGCACCTGGTAATGGAGGACGATTCTAACGTCCGGAGCATCCATTCCCATGCCGAACGCATTCGTGGCGACGAGCACATTGACCTTGCCCGCCGCGTAGGAATCGTGAATTCTTTCGCGCCCGTTCACGCTTCGCCCGGCATGATATCGCCCTGCGCGAAACCCGTTTGCTTTCAGAAATTCAAAGACCTGATCTACCTTCTTGCGGGTCGCGCAATAGATGATGCACTTTCCTGAATTCAGAGATCGAAAGCCCGCAGTCTCCAGGATCTCAAGGAGCAGCGCCTGCTTTTCCGCTTCGTTCGCCGGGTAGTCGATCCGGTAGCGAAGATTCGGCCGCAGGAAGCTCATTTTGATGAAGGCGAAGCCCCGCAGATCGAGCGCGGATGCAACGTCCTGCGCAACTCTCTCCGTTGCGGTCGCGGTCAGAGCGATGACGGGCACATGCGGGCCGATGGCGCGGCGCAGGGCGCCGAGCGTTCTGTATTCCGGCCGAAAATCGTGGCCCCACTGCGAGATGCAATGGGCCTCATCGACTGCAATCGTCTGCACATTCATGCGCGGCAGAAGCGACATGAATTCCTTTGACAGAGCGCGCTCCGGCGATACATAAAGAAGCTTTAGCTTGCCCGTGACGGCGTGGCTGATGACGCGGCGCTGTTCAAGCTCGTCCTGCGTTGAGTTGCACTGCTCCGCGGCGATGCCCAGAGCCTTGAGAGAATCGGTCTGGTCCTTCATGAGAGCAACCAGAGGCGAAACAACGAGGGTCAATCCAGAATGCCGCATAACGGCAGGAAGCTGGTAGATAAGAGACTTGCCGCCGCCCGTCGGCATTACGACGAGCACATCTCTGCCGCTTAGATTCGCGTCAATGGCTTCGCGCTGGCCGGGCCGGAATGCGCCGATTCCGAAGATCCCGAGCGCGCTTTGAATTTCGGAACTGGAGGGACGCGGCTCCACCCCTCCAGCGTAATACTAAACGCGTGTTGGTCAACTGCTTTTGCGGAGCAGGCGCTCAGCGGCAGTAGCCGTCGTTGTTTCTCAGAAAGGCCTTGCAGTTGTCCGTCTGGCAATAGCCGTCATTCTTGCGGAGAAAGGCCTTGCAGTCGTCAGTCTGGCAGTAGCCGTCATTGCCGCGAAGGATTGCCTTGCAGTCATTGGTCTGGCAGTAGCCGTCGTTCCCGCGAATCACTGCTTTGCAGTCATCTGTGTCGCAGTAGCCGTCGTTGGCGCGAATGAGAGCCTTGCAGTCTCCGGAGCTGCAGTAGCCATCGTTTTTTCGAATGAGGGCTTTGCAGTCGTCTGCCGACCACTTGCGATAGCCCGCATGTTTGGTTTCAAAGGAGTAGGCGAACAGGGCCGCCACGCCGAACGTAAAAGCACAGAGCAGAAGCAGTTGTTTCATGATTCGATTGGACGACGAAAGTATGATTTCATCCTGGAAAAAAATTCATTTCGCGCGAATCTCAGGATCGAAGGTAAGGGCTGTTTGCGACGTAGTATTCGAACACTTCGCGCGTGGTTTTTTGCGGGGTGTACCCGAATTTCTTTTTCAGATCCTGGTTGGACAGAACGGGGCGGTAGCGGAGAAAATCGACCTGTTCGGGCCCGTACCGCAGAATGCCGAGCGGGCGACCGACGGCAAACGCGCTGCGCAGCAACGCCGCCGGAAATGGAACGAATGGTTTGCCAAGGAGTTTCGCAATTTCCGGCAGTGTGAGTTTTCCGTCGCCCGCCAGATTGTAGATTCCCGTGCGATTCGTTGAAGCGCCGAGCACAAGACACTGGACGACATCTTCGTCCCAGATGAATACGAACGGCGAAGCGCTCCCGAAAACGCCTGGCACGAATTTTCGCTCAAACAGGTTCGTGATCTGGTTGTGTGTTGCCCGGCCGAGCACGGTGCCGGGTCGAAAGATCAACTGCGCAAGCTTCGGCTGGCTCTCCCTGTAATCAGCGAGCATCTCTTCCACCAGGCGCTTGTGCCGCGAATAAGGAAACGCATCGTTTCCGCGGAGAGCATCGGTTTCTACGAGCCATTCCGGGTTATCGGCATGATAGCCGTAAGCCGCGCCGCTCGAAGTTACAATGATCTTCTTCGCGCGGCTTTGAACGCAGGCTTCCAGGACGTTCCTGGTCCCGAGAACATCGACGCGGTATTCAAAGTCAGGATCGCTGTTTTTCGGCGGGCTGACAATGGATGCAAGATGGACCACAACGTCCGGCTTAAAGTCCTTGAAGGCCCGGGTCAATTCAGGGGAGCTGACGTCGCATTTCTGAAAACGGACGTATTTCGAAGCAGTCTGGCGCGCAGGTTCCCGGACATCGAGGCCCAGAACGTTAAACGACTTTGATTTAGCCGTCAGGCGCTCTACAAATAGAGACCCGATGTAACCGGCCGCACCCGTAACCAGAACGCGCTTCATTTTCCTTTCGGCTCTTTGTGCATGTCTTTGAAATACATCAGGCCCGGAACCCACATATGCTTCACAGGATTTACATCGACGTGAATTACCGAGCACTTGCCGGATGCGAGAGACCGTTCCAGGGCCTTTCTGTATTCGGCCGGAGTGGAAACCCTCTCGCCGTGGGCGCCCATGCTTTCGGCGAGCAGATCAAATCGGATTTCTCCGAGATCTGCGTTGATGGTTTCATGCGGCCCGAGGGATTTCTTGATGATTGTTTTGAGCGGCTTGAGCGCGAACTGCTGATTCATCTTCACCATGCCCCATTGTTTGTCGCATGCCACGACATAGATCGGCTTGAGTTTGTTGCGCACTGCCGTTTCGATCTCTTGAGGATGAAATCCCATGGCTCCGTCACCGATGATGCAGAGCACGGGTGATTCCGGGCGCGCAACGCAGGCGCCGAGCGCTTGCGCCACGCCCGCGCCGAGCATGCCCATTTTGAACGTCGAGAGCAGCGTGTTCGGTTTGCGAACGTCCCAGAAAAAGTTAGCCCAGATGGTGGTGTTGCCGCCGTCTGCGACGAGGATCGTATCGTCGGGGAAGACCTGGCGCGCAATGGCGGCCATGTGACCCGGATACATCGGTGCAGAGGAGTCCTTGAGGTTTGCGGCAAGTTTGTCGCGTTCGCGGTTTCTTTCCGCATTGCAGCGGTCAAGGGCGGCTTTTCGTGAAGGCACTTTAGATTTCTCAAGTTTCTCATTCAGCATCTGGAGGAAGACTTTTGCGTCCGCCTGAATCCCGAGATCGACCGGTTTGTTTGCGCCGATCCAGCGGCCGTCGATATCGACCTGAATCATTTTCTGCTGCGAAGGGTGTTTCCAGTACGGTGCCTTCCCCCACCAGTCCGTTTCGCCAATCCGCGATCCAAGGGTCAGCACGACATCTGCATCATTGCGCAGGCGGTTGTTCATGGGCACGTCAATCATCGGGAACACGCGGCTCGTCTCAATGGCTGCTCCGCGTGCGCACCAGCTCATGGTGATCGGCGCGTCGAGCAATTCTGCCGTACGCGCGAGCTCTTCAAATGCGAGAGCGTGAATGATTCCGCTGCCTGCGTGAATCAACGGGAGCTTTGCGGAAAGAAGCATCTTCGCCGCGCGTTCGACCTGGTCGGAAGAAGGAAACGCGGGCTCAAATCGCCGCGTGCGGGACTTCGGAAGGATTGACGGCGAAGCTTTTACTTTTGTGTTCATGATATCTTCGGGTACGTCCAGGTGCACGACACCCGGACGTCCGTTCCAGGATTCGCGCAGCGCAGTGTGCATCATTTCCGGAATGCGTCCGAAGTTCGGCACGTGTTCGCTCCATTTTGACATGGGGCGAATCACTCCTGTTTGATCAAAGCACTGATAGGTTCCCCCGCGGTCCGGATACATGATGCCCACGCGGCGGGCGCTCGTGATCAGGAGCACACGGTTGCCTTCCACGTTTTCCACGGCAACCCCGGGGAGCACGTTTGCGACGCCGGGACCGTTAGACGCCATACATACGCCCAGTTCGCCCGTAAGCCGCGCGTAGGCGGCGGCCATGTGGACCGCGGAAGTTTCGTGGCGCGGTCCGATCAGCCGGATGCCGTGCTTCTTTAAGCTGGAGTAGAAACCAAAATACGTGCCATCAATGATGCCGAAGACGACTTTCACTCCTTCTTCTTTGAGGATTTTCGCAATGAGTTCGCCGCCGCTGATTTCTGCCATGGGATCCGCCTTGTTTTTTATTTTGTGTTATTTATTATTGTAGAACTTTCAACTCACGATTGAGCCAGAAACGAGACTCCGGATACGAAGAGAACTGCCTGAACAAGAATCCAGAAAGCCCGCACTGGAATTCTGTGATGAAGAAACTCGCCGGCAAGAATTCCGGCCGGAATGACGGGGAGAAGAAAGATCACGGCTCGTGTAGTCTCCATGCTCCATTTGCCGGTGACGGCATACCAGGCCAGCAGAAATACGTTGAAAAAAAGCCAGACTGCCATCATCGTGCTGCGGAAGTTCGCGGCGCTCAGCCCCCGTTTGCTCATTGCATAAACCAGAAGCGGCCCTCCAGAGGCATAAATGCCGTGCGTAATTCCCGACGCAAAGGTCCAGAAACGGAATGCGGCTGGATGGATCGCTTCGCCGCTTTTCGCTGCTGAGAGGATGCGAATCGCTTCGCGGACTGCAATCACCACGATGAGCGCGCCCAGCCCTGGGCGGAGCGCAGGCACGGGAAAGGTTGCAAGGATTCCCAGACCGACGATCACACCGGCGCTCATCCACGGCAGGATCTCTTTCCATAGAAGAGAATGCTCAATCGCCTGATTGTGCCGCACGACAAAGTACAGGCACAACGGGAAATTCAAAGCCACGAGCACAGGAAGAAGAGCCGGGATGGGGTAGATTTGAGCCCCGAGCGCGAGCGCTATCACGGTGCTTCCAAAGCCCGTGATGGCCTGCGTCGTATACGAAAAGAAGATGATGCATGCCAGAAGCAGAAACGTAAGCTCTGCGCCTGCGCGAAGGGAGTCCTGCGCCATAATCGAATCGGGTCCGGCCTCTCGAACGAGCAAGTGATTTCGGGTGAAATATGGTTGGATGAGACGATGTCTCGACAGGTCAGAATGCCGCCCTCAAACTGACGGACGGAATGGCACTCCTGCGAACCCCCGGTCCAGAAGAATGGATTCTTCTTTTCCACCTTTATGTGCTCTTGCCTGGTATCTTCAGGCTTACGCTCGTAGATTCGCGCGCGGTGTTCCCATTTCGAATGGCCGCGATCTCGACGACGCTCTCCATGTTCCTCGTTCCCGGGACGGCGAGCGCGGTTCTCACGATTCCGACTGTTGCAGGATCAATCTTCAGTTTCGCACACGGCATGAGGATCCTGGGACTTCGCGCATTTGCAGATACGGGCGCGCGTCGACTCAGCCATGCATGCATCGCTGCGGGACTGATGTATCTTCCCGTCGGCGCCGGATTTCTGTTCGCGTTTCGAGCAGGCATTCAAACAGGCTACTCTGACGCGATTGTATCTCTCACATCGGTTCATTTTCACTACGCAGCGTTCAGCCTGAATATCCTTGCGGGATTTGTTACGCGAGTGCTGGACGAAGCGCAATGGCCTGCCGTTCAGCCGCTGGTTCTTTTTGGAATCATGACCGGTCCCGCCGTCACCGGCCTCGGGATCGCTGCAGGTCCGCCTGTAGAATTGTTCGCCTCTCTTTACATGACATTCTTCGCTTCAGCGCTCGCGCTCATCTGGCTCTTTCGCGCGACGGGTCCGAGGAAGGTGCGACGTCTGATTGTGACGTCAGCTATTTCTCTTCTCATCGCCATGATGCTTGCATCCACTTACGCAATCAGGCCTGATCTCGGGAGCTTCCGCTGGATCCACTGGATGATACGAACCCACGGGATACTGAATTCGGTCGGGTTTGTGCTTCCTGCGTACGCCGCTGCGACCCTCATGGGACGCCTGCCGCCTCTTCGCGCTGTCTTCAGTGACGCGGTCGGTGGACTCAAGATTGGAAAAGACGCTCTCGATGACCGGTTCCTTGCAGAGAAGGAAGGTTTGCTTTCTCTCGATGATTTTGAATCTGAGCATTTCTCGCCCGGGCGCGTTCACCCCGTTATCCGTGACTTTTATCTGCACACGTCTCAATTTCGCATGACGGTCCGAGCGCAGTGGGCGCGTGGATTTCAAACAGGTGGACGTATTTTCAAGCAGCTGAGCAGCAGAATCGGTCAGATTAATTTTCCGGAGCAAGGAGTGTCTGCGCTCACATACGGCAGGCTGTTCCATGCGAAGCCGGACCGCAGGGGCGATCTCACAGCATGGGTCC
This sequence comes from uncultured Leptospiraceae bacterium, assembly GCA_964619995.1. GTDB lineage: Bacteria > Spirochaetota > Leptospiria > Leptospirales > Leptonemataceae > JAEUSB01. The sequence continues at coordinate 486 of CAZUJO010000107.1, read as the reverse complement.
GCACCTACACGGAAGCAAACGAGCGAGAATCCTGTCTCTATGCGGCCCTTTACGCAAAACCAGACGATATCCCGGTTGTGAATATTGCGATGATCATGCCGGGGGGACACATGACGAGCATACTCTGCTTTCGAAATGACGTCGAAGATGGCTTGATTCTTTCTTCTGAACCGACCCTCGACCCGGATGCTGGAATCTACTATGTGTTTTTCGGAAAAATTGCCGTGCGCCTGCCGCTGGATGAGACGTTTCTTCTCCGCGCAAACGGCCAGTCCATTCATGCCATACACTCGATGTACATTTTGGGCGTCCGGTTTCTTACGCTTAATTTCGAAATTACGGGGCCACAGTGACGCCGGATGAGCGGGGGGCAGCGAGACGGGAAAATCTACGGAGGGACCAGAATGTGTCGCCGCATGCCGGCCTCGTGGGTTCTCTGAGGTATGTCGAAAAATCGATCTCGCTATATTCTCATCACGGGTGTGT
>CAZUJO010000106.1:0-10236 GCA_964619995.1 uncultured Leptospiraceae bacterium | reverse complement strand
ATACTTATTGCCGGTCTGAAACAGAAGGAAGCAGCCCGTCCCGTACGTGTTCTTCGCCTGACCGGGTTTCACGCAGAGCTGACCGAACAACGCAGCCTGCTGATCTCCCGCCATGGAGAGCACCGGAATTCCATCTGCGACGCCCGGAACATTTTTCGTTTTGCCAAAATGGCTGCGGCTTGCCTGCACTTCGGGTAGCAAGGAGACCGGAACCTGGAGCGTCTTGCAGAGATCTTCGTCCCACTTCTTCTTTTCGATATTATAGAGGAGAGTGCGCGATGCGTTTGTGTAGTCTGTCTTCCATTCGCCCGTCAGTTTGTAGAGAAGCCATGTATCGATCGTGCCGGCCATGAGCTCGCCTTTTTCCGCGCGCGCCCGCACGCCCGGCACGTTTTCGAGCATCCAGCGGATTTTTGTGCCTGAAAAATAAGCATCAATCACGAGGCCTGTTTTCTTTCGCACATCGTCGGCCAGGCCGCGCTTCTTCAGCTCTTCGCAAAAATCAGCCGTTCGCCTGCATTGCCAGACAATGGCGCGATGGACCGGTTCACCCGTCTTGCGGTCCCAGATCAGGCAGGTTTCGCGCTGATTGGTGATTCCGATACCTGCTGCGTCTTTCGCGTCGAGTCCGCCCTTGCTGAGAGCCTCTGCGAGCAGGGAGCATACGCCGGTCCAGATCTCGGATGCATCGTGCTCTACCCAGCCCGGCTTGGGGAAATGCTGGGTGAACTCCCGGTAGGCAGTGGAGAGAACCTTTCCCTGGGTATCAAAGCAGAACACGCGAGAGCCCGTGGTCCCCTGGTCGATCGAGATGATGAATGGTCTGGACATGGGCGATCGACGCTCGATCGGGGCTTCCAATCAAGTCGAAAACCGCACGGGCGGCTGTAAGACATAAAATTTTCGTTTGACCTGTTTCCGAATACCAGGCAGGTTACTGCGGATTTGCAGGCGAAAGCCTCATATACATAGGAGTGTTCAAAAATGGAAGAACAATAATTGCAACAAGCCTCCGGCGGCGGCGCTGGCAGCATTGTTACGCTGATTATTTACGCCGTCATCGCGGTGATCTACATCGCTGGAATGTGGAAAACGTTTGAAAAAGCAGGACAGCCAGGCTGGGCCGCTCTGATCCCGATCTACAACATTTTCGTGCTTACGAAAGTTGCCGGCAAACCTGCATGGTGGGTACTGCTGGTGCTCTGTACGAGCGTAATCGGTCTGATTCTGATTGGAATCGCAGTAGCAGAACGCTTCGGCAAGTCCACTGTATTCGGCGTGGTTGCTCTGGGCCTGTTCCCGATGGTTGGCTATGCCATGATCGGTTTCGGCGACGCAACGTATTCCGCCCCTCCGGCATCCTGATGCCAGTATGCATCCCGCGCTTCGGCGCGGGATCGCTCTCTGTTCCCTACCTTCCTCTCTCTTTTCTCCCGCCAACCGCACCTTTCTTCCGCCCTGATGGCTGTGCGAAGGCAGTTTCTAAGCATCCATAAACAAAAACGGCCCGCCTGTTGAGGCGAGCCGCTCTGTAAGATTACCGAGTTCGGTAATTACTTCTTGAGCAGAGGCTGTCCGTTTGCATCAACGAATTTGCCAGTTGCGATCTGGATGATGTCGATGATTGCCCAGATGCCGCATCCGCCGCCCGTCAGGAGCTGAGCGATGCCGATTCCTGTGTAGCCGGTGTAGAAGCGGTGAACGCCCAGGCCGCCGAGGAAAATCGCGAGGAGGAGCGTAGTCATCCAATCTTTTTGTGCTGTGTCTGCCATTTTGAGGACCTCAAAAGAATTATTTTGCCGGGAAACAAAGGACTGCGTGCGGAATCTGTGCAAGCATTTATTGTTTCGCACTCAGAAAAAAACCGGCAGAGGTTCGCTCATCGCGTGGTTTTCAATATTTCGCCGTCAATATACGCAGCATATAGAGGCGCGGAGCGCTTGTCGAGGTGATAGCCGTCGGAGAATCCAAGGTCGTTCTCCGGATAGTCCGGCAGCAGCATCCATTCGTTCTCTTTCGCGAAGCGATGCAGGAAGTCCACTTCTGCCCTGTTCTTCGCCGTGTCGCGCAGGGCCGCTGCAATCGGCATTGTATAGAAAACCATTCGGCAGCCCTTCGCACGGCATTCTCTTTCTTCTTTCGCCAGTGTTTCAAGCGACGTTCTCAGCGCCTCGATCTCGGGCGGCCGGCTGAACGCGGCCGTGTATTCCTGAGCTACGTTTCCCGTCGCCCACGGCTCTTGAGCCTGCTGAGCTGCCGTTGCCGGCGCCCCATGATTCTCCGCGGCTGGATTTTGTTCCGGCAAAGGTCGATGTGGCGGCGGAGGCGGGACTGGCTGGCCCGGGGATTGGAACCACACGTAGGCTGCAAGGAATGGGTAGAGGGCGTAGCTCATTGGATGGTTCTCGGCCCTCTGCGAATGAATTCGCTTTCGCACATGGTAAAGGACCGGATTGAATGTGCGTCGAATCAAGTCCGTCTGAGCCGGGCTGATGATCGTATTGGTTTCGACTGCAATCCATTGCGGATACTTGCCCGATCGCTTGATGATCTCAAGTCCCGTGAAAGCGCTCGAACCCGCGAATGCCAGGTTTGCGTGATCCTCGCGCAGAATGGGAAGGCGAAACGTGAGGCTTGAGCCTGCGAGAACGACGCGCGGCGTGCTTTTGTCGTACGCATACTTCTGCGCGCGCACTTCGTTGGCGATCCATTGATTGGGCGCCTCCACTCTGTACCGCGTGATCCACCGCGCGCCAATGAGGACATTCCAGATGGCAAACACGAGAAAGAAGACGATTACACTCTTGCGGATCATTCCTGTTTCCTAGAATTGAAAATAGATGAACCGGGTTGAGAGACCCGATGCCGTCACAATCAAGAAAAGCGCCGACCCGTACAGCGCCGGCCGGATCCAGGGACGGTCGCTCAGCAGATCTTTCTGACGCAGGGCGTACGCATGCATGAGGAAAATCGGAATGCTGTAGAGCAGATTGCCCGCGACGATGGGAGCTTCCGCGGCCATCGACCAGTTCTGGATGAGCGAAACGCAGAACGTAACGAGATGTTCGTAGTCTGTCAGGCGAAAGAGGCTCCAGCCGATCGATACAAGAACGAAGACGAGCGGAATGGCAAGCGCTCTCGGCAGAGAGGGGACTCCGAGCTGCCCGCCCCAGCGCTCAATCATGAGCAGCGCTCCGTGATAGAAGCCCCAGATCGCAAATCCCCACGCCGCGCCGTGCCAGAGTCCTCCGAGCGTCATCACAATCAAAAGGTTCAGTCCCGTGCGAAATGCGCTCCCGCGGTTTCCGCCGAGCGGGAAGTAGAGATATTCGCGCAGCCATCCGGAGAGCGACATGTGCCAGCGCGTCCAGAACTCCCGGAGGGAAGCAGCAATATACGGATAGTTGAAATTCTGACAGAGTTCATATCCAAAGAGCCGCGCAAGTCCAATGGCCATGAGAGAATATCCTGCAAAATCGGCGAAGATCTGCATGGAATATCCCAGGAGCATGGACAGGAGCGTCAGGGTAGAGAAGTGCTGGAAGTACGGGTAATCGAGCCAGAACGTATAGTCCTTCAAATTGTCGGCGATGACCATTTTAAGAAAGCAGCCCTGGATGAGCGCCCGGAAGGCGTCTTCCCATCGAATGTCGGCTAACGTCTTGGGGCCGAACTGCGGATAGAGCTGATGCGCGCGCACGATCGGGCCTGCGATCTGGTGCGGGAAAAAAGAGATAAAAAGGGCGGTGCGCACGAAGTGAGTCTTGAAATCGCGCGAATAGGATGCCTGTGCCTCCGGCCGCGAAGCGTCGACCACAAGACTGATTCCCTGAAACGTGTAGAATGAAATGCCCAGGGGCAGCTCAATGTGTTCGAAATACGGGAGAGGAGGGAGGCCGGTCAGCCTGGCAACGGATTCGGCCAGAAGTCTGCCATATTTGAACCAGAGGAGAATGGCGAGATTGGCGGCAACCCCCGAAAGTACGAGCAGCCTGCGGCGCTTATCCGCGCTGAGAAGAAGATAGCTGACCGTTGCGTTCAGCAGGATGGACGCAACGATCAATGCCAGATAACGGGGGATCTCCCAGCCGTAAAAGAAAAGGCTCGCAGCCAGAAGCCAGGGAATCTGCTGCGAGCGCAGCGCCGGAAGAAAGTAGACCGCCCATGCGATGAGAAAGAATACTACAAACTCCGGCGACGTGAAGAGCATAGAACGATGATCACAGCTCCTGCTGGATCACCTCTTCAAATGCGGACATGGGCTGCGCTCCCGAAAGCATTCTTCCGTTGATGAAGAATGCCGGCGTTCCGGAGACTCCCACAGCTTCGCCCTGCTTGATGCTTTCGCGGATTTCGGACGCCACGGACGGATCTTTCGTGCATGCATCGTAACGGCTCATGTCGGTTCCAAGGCTTGCTGCCAGCTTTGCAGTGCCTTCTTTTGTAAGGAGATCCGGCGAGCGGTCCTGAGCGAAAATCTTATCGAAGAATTCCCAGTATTTGTCCTTGTTCAGACGATAAACGCACTTCGCGCCGATGTGCATGTCCATCGCATGCGGATGAAAGCTGAGCGGAAAGTCTTTGAAAACCCAGCGCAGTTTGCCCTGGTACTTTTCGCGCAGTTTCTGCGTGGTCGGCTGGACGCGGATGCAGAACGGGCATTCGAAGTCGGAGAATTCGATGACCGTCACTTTTGCTTCCGGGTTTCCGCGCTCGGGGTTTCCGGCTGTTTCCACTTTCGCGCGGTTGAAATCGTATGTGTATTTATACTTCTTCTTCAGTTCACCGATCTCTGCCTGCATGGCTTCCTGCTCGGACTGCTGGCGGAGATGCATTGCGATTCTGCCGCGCAGCTGAGCGAGGCTCTGCCCCTCTGCCTGTCCTGTGCGGCTGATCTGAGCGTAGAAGTCCGCGATCTGTTTTTCTGTAGGCTCCGGGGCTTTTTCAGTGATTTGCCGGGAATAGGTTTCTTCATCGACGCCTTTCTCTTTGGCGGCGCGCTGAATCATCTTCTTTACGGCGACCTGTTCGAGCAGTTCGCGCAGCTGCGAGTTGTATTCCTCTTTCAAGCGCTTGTACTGATCCGGCATTTCTTTTTCCACGTCTGACTCTGTCAGGCGGGAGCCGTCTACGGAGACCCATGGTCCCTTACTGCATGCGGCGAGCGCAAGAAGCGCAAGCATCCACGAAACTTTTTTCATCGTTCAACCTCTTTCTACAATTAGACCCTTTTCGTCGAATTCCGACGTTTCAAAAACCCATTCATGACTGAGAGAATTTCCTTTCAGAGCGGCCAGAACCCGGTCTTTCTGCGCTGCCGGAAAAAGAGCGATCATACCGGGACCGGATCCCGAAAGCGCAACGCCGGTTGCGCCCGCTGCAAGGAGCGCCGATTTGATCTGAGCGAAGCCCGGAATCTTCTGAATGCGGTGCGGCTCGTGCAGACGATCGCTCTTCAGCGCCTCTGCGAGCAGGTTGAAATCGCCGCTGTGCAGAAATTCGAACCACAGGCTCACGCCGCGAAGGTTGCAGAGAATGTCGCGCATCGAATAGCTTTCAGGAAGCACCTGCCGCGATTCCGCCGTTGAGATAGAGAAGTTCGGATAAAGGATAACGATTGCGAGTTCTTTCGGAACGCTCTTTCGAATCGCGCGGATGTTTCCAGCGTCATCCGCATGAAAGAAATTCCATCCGCCCAGGCGTGCCGTGCAGATATTGTCCGGATGCCCTTCGAGATCGGAGAGGAGCTTCAGCTCTCTTTCAATAGGAAGAGATTTGCCGCGATCTCTTAGAACTTCAAGAGCGGCGGCGACTCCGGCTGCGTATGCGACGGCCGATGATCCGAATCCACGTCCTGCGGGAATGGCCATGCTGCACTTTGCGTGAAATCCGGGCGCGTCTGACGCCGTCAGTCCGGCTTCGAGAAGGGCGCTGTGAAAACCCGACCGCACGAGATTGTCGGGAGTATTTCCAAAGATCCGTTTGCCGGATTCGTCTTCAATGATTGTGTCTGGAGTGTCCTGAAATCGAAAAGCGAAGCGGGCACGATGGGTCAGCGCGAGCCCGAAGATGTCAAAACCGGGCCCGAGGTTTGCGCTGGTGAATGGAACGCTGACCTGGATGGGATGCAGGGGTCAATCCATGATGCAGCTGCCCGTGAAACGAGAACCCGACTCCACGTGCAGGTCCGGAGTGCGAATGTCTCCGGAAAGCTGCGCATTCTTCTTGATTTCGATCTTTTTTGCGGCCTGCAGGTTGCCGCGAAGCTCGCCTTCCACTGTGATGTGGGCCGCTTCTACGTCCGCGTCCACGTGGGCGCCCGAGCCGACAATGAGCTGGCCGCCGGTCTGAATCTTGCCCCGGAAGCTTCCGTTGATTTTGAGGTTGCGTTTGAACTGCAGCCGTCCCCGGAACTGGATGTCGTCACCGAGAACTGTATCGATCTCCTGCATACTCTCTGGAATGGCCTAGGCCCCTCAGGGTCAAGAAAAATGCACGAGGAGCCTGCCGGTTTTGCCGTAAATTCCAGTGTGATGGAAGTCCGCGAACAAACCCTGGCGCCCCTGTGGAAGGTGAAGCCTTCGCGCCGCGAAGGGTTCCACAAGACCTATTACACGGAAACAGCTGAAGGGGACCAAATCCTCATCGATTTCAACCATGCCCGGCAGATGGTCCGGATTCAGGTAACCGTTGAGGCCGAAGGCGGCCGGCAGTACGCCTGCATCATCAAATCGGGCACAATTCTTCAGGAGCGCGACATTACAGTGGGCCGTCCGATGGACATTACGACCCGCATCGCTCCGCTGCGCCATTTTATCGCATCCATTCCGGACGACATGCTTCGCAAAACGATCGGCGGCAACTACGGGATTCCGATCACCGGACCGATGCCTGGAATGCGCCGGGCCCGCCTGGTGCGCCAGCGCCGCGTTCCCCGCCTGCAGCGCTTTCTGCGCAAAAAGCGGGCGCGCGAAAGTCAGCCGGCCAGCCTCTTTCACCGCATTCTTCGCCGCATTCCCGCAGAGGGATTTCAGATTGCATGCGTGGGCGGACTTGCGCTCGCCTATCTGCACAATCTCATGAGCATCGCGCAGTTCGCCTGCCTCGTTGGATTCTTTGGTCTCTGGTCCGGCGCGTACGACTGGCTTGTGCGGGCGAAAAATCCGTTTCTGCCGCGCATCGTCGGCATGCTCGGCATCTCCGGTTACTCGATCTGGCTGGAAACGCAGTACAAAATCTGGGGCATTTTTCTCTAGCAAGTTCTGCGGCCGCAAAAACAATGAGCCATGCCTCCGTCTCACGGCATTCAGAAAAGCGAGCAATACATCACGTTCTCCCTGGGCGGGGAAGACTATGGAGTCCCCGTACTCGAAGTCCTTGAAATCGTCCGCATTGAGAATCTGATTCGCGTTCCGCATGCGCGCGAATATCTGCTCGGTATGATGGACATTCGCGGACAGGTGATTCCCGTCATCGATCTGAAAAAGAAACTGCAGATGGAAGCGGCGGAGACCCAGGCCACGCGCGCCATCATCATGCAAATCGGACGGCGGCGAATCGGCCTGGCTGTGGATCAAGTTTCCCACGTTCGCACGTTTACAACAGACAACATCGACGAAGGCCCGCCTGTGCTCCGCAGCGGCGCAAGTCGTCACATCATGGGCGTGGGCAAGAGCGGAGATCAGTTCGTCGTTCTCATGAGTCTCTCTAATATATTTTCAGCTGAGGAAGTGGAGCAGTTCTTTGCCCAGTAGGACCTTCGCGCGCCCGGGCGCTGCCCTCTTTTACACTCTGTTCTCTGCCTTTGTCCTTTGCGCATTCGTGCGCCCGGTTTTCGCATCGGATCGGATCGCAGCGCTGCTGGCAAGCAGCGGAGACAATCGGCGCATCGGCATGTGGTACGTGGCGCAGGAGAAGCGCGGCGAATATTTGAAAATTGTCGGCGAGATTCTTCTTTCCAGCGAAGATCCAAAAGACCAGGGTCAGGCGCTCAGCGTCTTTGCCGCATACGGCGATGACCTCGAAGCAGCCCTTCCTGAATGGTATATATATGTAGATCGATTTTTGAAGTTCGGCCGCGAAGAAGACCTTCTTATTCAGGCAATGGATCTTGCTGTGAAGTGGAAAGAACACCGCCTGATTCCAGCGCTCGGACGCATGGCGGTTCATCCGCTGCGCCGTGTGCGTCTGCGCGCATTTCAGTCCATGTCCGCGCTTCACAATGATCAGATTGTACCGATTCTTCTCGGACTGTCTCAGTCGCCGCGTCCGATCGAACGCATGTACGCTCTTGAAGGATTTCAGGAGTACGGCGATTCGCGCATCGCGCCGTTTGCGGAAAAACTCTTACAGGATCCAAACCGTAGCGTTCGCATGTTCGCAATCCCCGGTTACGCGGCTCAGCCAGGCGCGGAAGGAAACAGTTACTCGATCGCAAGACTCTACACCCAGGAATCCGATGAAGAAGTCCGTCAGCGCGTCATTGAACTGATCGCGAACCGGAAGTGGGGCCAGCACGCAAATCTCGTCGCGCAGGCCTGCGGCGATGCTTCGCCGCTCGTCCGCGAGTCTGCCTTCAAAGGGGCCCGCATCTTCAATCTGGCACAGCCCGTTTCACGTCAGCTCGAAGGGGAACCCGAAGCGCGCCTGCGCCGGGCAGGTCTCGACGCGCTCACCGTCATTGGAAATTCGGGAGGGGGAACGGGCCTGGCTCACATTCTGTCGTCGGACGAGGATCCCGGAATGCGGCTGCGCGCTGCCTCTCTGCTCGGACTCTATCGTGAGCGCATGGGACTTTCCTCTCTGCATTACAATCTCCGGCAGGATTCCGTGGAGGAGGTGCGCCTTGAGGCCGCCGAGGCCATCGGCGACATCGGAGATCCGGGTTCATCGGCCGTTCTGCTTCAGTCCATGGAGGACGAGAAGGAAACGTATGCGGTAAAAAGCGCAGCCATGCTGTCCTATTTAAGGCTTCCGCTAGCCGATAAAAAGACCGTGCTGACACAGCTGGCCGGCCGGATCAAAGATCCCGGTTTTGCGCGCCAGGTCCTGCGTACGGCGGCGGCCTTCAATGGTAGATGAGTCTATACAGAATCCAGAGCCGGGCTCCGAGGAACCGGCACGAAAGAAGCGGGACCCGTTTCAAAACGTCGGTCCCATCGTTTCGAAAGAAACCGTAACTCACAAGCGCGAACTCGCCACGCGCACAGACCTCAAGACCATCAAGAAGGCGGGGATCCGGGTCCACGGCCGCCGAGTCGTAACAGACGACGTTAAGAAGCTCAAGTCGCTTTCGATTGCGCCGGAGATTCGCCCGGACGAAAAGATCAGCTACTATGTTGAGCCGGTTCGAATCGAGTATTACATTCCGAAAGAATCCCGTTTTGCAGTCGAAATGCGCGACCTGTACATCCCGCTGATCGATCCGATTCCCGGTCCCGACCACGACGTGCTGCGCACGGCCATGGAAAAAAACCGGTTCGTGGATTTGATCGACGTGATGAACGAATTTCCGCAGACGATTTCCGGAATTCTCGAATCCTACCACGAAGTGTTGAACCTGTACGAGCACGTCTCCCGCGCCATCAAGCAGGCCGAGGCTGCGGATCCCGAAGAATACAGAACCGCATTTTATCTGATGGAAGTGCTGCTTGAAAACGAACCCACGGTGGCGGCGCTTGAGTTCCTTGGCGATTTTATAACGTACAACCTGAACTGGCTTGTGCGGACCATGAACGCTCTGGGCGTTCCTTTTCAGGCGACGGACCGCGTCGTATCGTATTTCATCAAGCTCCGCAACAACTACTGGGAAGAGCACAACCTCGAATACGATGAGCGATTTGAAATTCTCGCTTCGCTGTTTTTTGATCAGGCATATCCGCACCGCGGAGCGACGATGGCGGAAGAGGATTTCCTGTTCGAAATGTTCGACCGGCCGAGAAAGTAGTGCGCTTCTTGATCTTCTGCCGCGCGCCGATTCCCGGCCGCGTAAAGACCAGGCTTGCAGGTCAAATCGGCGCGGACGCAGCGGCCCTCATCTATTCCCGTCTGCTTCATCGCACAGCTGAGCTTGCGGCCGGTGCATGCCGCGAACTCGGAGAAAGCAGGCTTGTGCTTTACGCCGCCGACGCCGAGACAGAACTGCTTTCGCCGATCGCCCGGCAGTTTGACGCGGAGATTCGTCTGCAATCCGGTGAGTCTCTGGGCGATCGAATGGGAGCGGCGATTTCTCAGGAG
>CAZUJO010000105.1:0-10335 GCA_964619995.1 uncultured Leptospiraceae bacterium | reverse complement strand
AATGGCGTATCTGAATGCAGGCCTCAAGATGGAGCTGCGCGATGAGCGCAAGCAGCCTCACAAGAAAGAAGTATTCCAGTTCGAAGGCGGGATCCGTGAGTTTGTTGAGAAGCTTCTTCAGAAAAAGCAGAAGCTTCACAAACACATCATCTTCTTCGAAGGCAAAAACGACAAGCTCATCGGCGAGTTCGCGCTTGCGTATACGGACTCGCAGAGCGAGCAGATCTTCTGCTTCACAAACGGCATCAACAACAACCTCGGCGGAACTCATCTAGAAGGATTCAGAACGGCGCTCACGCGCACGTTGAACGAATATCTCAAGAAAGATGAGGGAATGAAGAAGAAGCTCGGCGGCACGACTCTCTCCGGGGACGACGTGCGCGAAGGTCTCGTTGCCGTAATCTCTGTAAAGATTCCCGAGCCGCAGTTCAACTCGCAGACGAAAGAGAAACTTGTGAACGCGGAAGTGAAAGGCCTCGTTCAGCAGGTGGTCGGAGATAAGCTTTCTCTCTTTCTGGAAGAAAACCCGGGCGAGATCAAGCCGATCCTCGAAAAATGTATTCTTTCGTTTCGTGCGCGCGAAGCGGCACGCAAGGCAAGAGAACTTGTCACCAAAAGAAAGGGCGTCCTCGAAAGCGGCGGCCTTCCGGGAAAACTCGCGGACTGCTCTGAGAGAAATCCGGAGTTGTGTGAGCTGTTCCTTGTGGAAGGAGATTCAGCCGGCGGCTCCGCAAAGCAGGGACGCAACCGGCATTACCAGGCCATTCTTCCGCTTAAGGGAAAGATCCTGAACGTTATCAAGGGAAGCGACGAGAAGATTCTCGAAAACGAGGAGATTCGCACGCTCGTTACTGCGATCGGAATCGGGTTCGGCAACGACGGCCTGGACCTGGACAAGCTGCGCTATCACAAAATCATCATCATGACGGACGCGGACGTCGATGGTTCCCACATCCGCACGCTGCTTCTCACGTTCTTCTATAAGAAGATGCGTCCGCTCGTTGAAAATGGTTATTTGTACATCGCGCAGCCTCCGCTCTATTTGATCAAGAACGGCAAGGAAGCGCACTACGCGTACACGGATCAGGAGAAGGACCGAATCGTAAAGAAGTTCAACTCTGACAAGACGGTCGTACAGCGCTACAAAGGTCTCGGCGAAATGAATCCGGAGCAGCTCTGGGAAACCACGATGGATCCGGAGAAGCGCGTGATGCTCAAGGTTCGTCCGCTTTCAGAATCCGAGCTCGGTCTCGAAAGCATTGAGCGCACGTTTGAGATCCTGATGGGTGATGACGTGGAACCGCGCCGGCGCTTCATCGAGCAGAACGCGCGGCTCGTTGCGCATCTCGATTTGTAATCCGTTTGTATCCTTCTGAGCGGCGCCGCCGCAACCGGAATCCGGCGAGCGGCAAAGGTGCCGCCCGCGAGGATTTCATCACGGGACTCGTATCACCTTACGGTTGTTCAGTGGCTGAGTCGGGCGGGCCGTATGGGGGTAAATGGCCGTGTAGGCTTTGAGCTGCGATTCTGAAATCGTTACCGGATTCTCCATAACATTCCAGTTTACGCCTTCGGAACAGGGCGGAGTCGTGAGGGATCCCTGAAAGTTAAAGTGGGCGCGGTTGGCCGGCAGGAGATCTGCCGCATTTATCTCGCCCGCTGCGGACTGCTTTCCCTGGGTCCGCGGGAACGCAGCAGAAACGATTGAGAGCACCCGGTTTTCGGATCCGCGATTCATGAGCACGCCCACCACTGCAAGTTTTCCGTCGTCCGACTTGTGCACCAGATGAACGTTGAGATCGCCGTGTTTGCCGTTGATGGTTTCTTCGCTCGGCGCGTGGAAATGGAACTGGATCAGGTTGTAGCGTTTGCCGCCAATGACTGCGTAACTTCCCGGCGCGTAGTTGATCTGAATCGTATGTCCGTTGTTTACCACTTCGGGATTGGACATCGCATTGTAGTGAAACTCGATGGGAGAAGAATCGCCTTTCTGCGCGCTCTTTGAGTCGATGTTGATCGGAGACTGCAGCGCGCCCATTTTGCATGCTGCAAAGTCGGCGGAAATTTCTCCCCAGTGTTCGGGACCCTCATCGCCTTCATACGTCCAATGCCTGTGCTCCTCTGCAAGGAGAGGCGGTAATATTTGTGCTGCGCCTGCGAGCACACAGATCGCCATTGCGGCTCTGATTTTGTTCATGTTTCCTCCGGGGCCTTGCGGGCCGGGGGTAGGTTCTGCACGGCTTGCGATTTCTTCAATCCAAATGTTCATTCGGATGAACGGCCGGTTCTCCGCTTCACACGTTCACTTGCGAAAGTGTTTTACCAGTCGCACCTGATTGCCCCGGCCGACATATGTAAGCTCATCGAATGCGTTTTCTGTCACGGCGATTCCACGGCCGTGGCTGTCCTGCTGCCGGATGTTTTCCTGGGCTTTTGTTTTCTGCCAGTCGAAGCCGTCGCCGTCGTCTGTGATCAGGTAGCTGACGCTCGTCGTGGTTAGTTCATACTCCACAACGACTTTCCGGTCGCGGTACTGCGGATCGAGCTGACGCTTCTGGATAAACTCTAGATAGTTACCTGAATTCAACTCCCTCGTCTTTTCGTCGTAGGTGATGGCCAGGTTTCCATGCTCGATTGCATTGATGAGTATTTCGCGCAGCCCGATCCTGAGAGCTGTTACGCGCGACGGGTCCAGGTACTTCTCGACGTTGCGCACGAGGCGTTGACTGAGCTCTTCTGCGGAGATCAGATAGTTACCGATTACATATTTCTGCCGCTCGCGCACAAAGTATCGCAGCAAGGAATCCTCGAGAACCAGGGATGCTTTTCCGAGGATGTAGGGCTGATCATCCACCGTGACTCTGTCAAAACGGACGCTGCATTCGCGCGGTTCCTGCGTATACCTGGATTTCAGCTGCACTTTCATGCCGAGGGACTGCCCGTCTTTCTTGAACTCTTCGAACCTTTTGTGCACGAGGTTCACGGCCAGTCCGCTTTCGAGCTCTCCCTGGAAAAGAAGGTCCACGAAGCGCATGCCCATCAATTCTTCTTCCGCAAAACCCAGGTCGCGGCGGAGGGCGCGGTTGGCGCTCGTAAAGCGGAGATCCTGATCGAGAGTGAAGATCATGTCCGAGGATCCCTCGATGATCTGGCGGTATTTCTCTTCAGAATTGCGCAGCATCGTATGAGCTTTCTGCACTTCCTGGAGCCGGTCGCTGAGATCCTGGTTGAGCAGATCGACTTTGCGATGAACTTCAAGAATTCGGTTCGCGAGGATGGCCGCGACTCCGCCCACGAAGAAGAACAGGCCGTAGACGACTACATTGATGCCGCGGGCGTCCGTGAGAGAGTCCACAAGTTCCGCCAGGGCGCACAGGGCGACGACCACGCCGCCGAGCAGAAGGTTTCCTGCCGGGGATCTCAAGAGAGCGCGAAGACCGGCCTTCCACGCCGAGAGATCATAGAGCTTCCTGTACTCACGCGTCTTCTCGCCGAAATGAGATGCGATCACATAGACGATGTAGGCGAGCGAAAAGGGAAGCGTTAGCTGCCATAGAAACAGAATATCGCGCGCGAAAGGAAGAGAGAAGGGCAGAGTCGCGGCGGCCAGCAGGAGCGAAACGATCCAGAGACCTATCGTGAATCGGCTGACCCTGTGCTCGAACAGGCTGTCCAGGAAGCTTGCGCCGAATGGAACAATCAGCATCACAGAGATCGTATCGCCGAGGAAGATCAGGCTTGAATCGCTGATCAGCTCGAAGATTGAATTTGTGCGAAGTGAATAGTAGACGAAGAGAGCCGCGGTCAACATTGAATAGAAAAGATTGAATCGTTCGCGCCGCGTGCGAAGGAACAACACCAGGTGAAAGACGCTCACAGAAGCGTAAAGGGAAAGAAGCACGAGGGTTCCAGGCTCACTGCGGACCCTCTGCAGAGTTCGTATATCGTCCACCAGGTAGGGGCGGCTCCGGTAGAAGCCCGTGTCTTCAAATGCCGGGTCGCCCACGATGCGAAAAGCCAGAATGTTCTGGCCCTCGCGGAGCAGACGCGAATCAAATGGCACGAGAACGCCGCGGGCCGTGCGGTTCTGGATCCGCCCGCCGGGCAGGGGGCGCATTTCCGCCAGGATGAGTCTGCCGTTCAGGTAGATCTCATAGTTCATTCCGATCTGGGCCAGATAAAGCCCGCGAACGATCGGAAGCTGTAGTTCCGCTTTTGTCAGCGGGAAGTCTGTGACGAAAGTGTACTCTTCGACGGCGTATTCGCGCGCCGATAGAAACGACCGCGCCGGTCCGGTCAGTTCGGAAACCCGGAGCGGCCGCGTGCCGTCGAGTTTGCCGCGGATCTTTCGCCATGCCTGCCCGGCCGGCAGCGCCTCGGTCCATTCCGGCGCGAATCCGGGCCTCAGAAAAATATCACGGCTCGTCAGATCGACGGGATACGACGAGGCAAATGCGGAAAAAACAAGGCCGCAGGCCAGCGCCCATCTCATGGGTTCATTTGTTTCGGGCGGAAGGACGCGCAAGCGATTTTGATTTTTTTGCATTTACTCCCGGCAACTTCTCCCCAGTGTAGGGCCCGATGAGCGAAGGTCAGATTCGCATTCTGATTGTTGAAGACGACGAGATCACGCTCGGAATTCTGCGCGAGTTTCTTCGCGGGAAGGGATACGATGTCCTTACGGCCGTGACGGGCGAAGAAGGGATGCAAATCCTCGATCGCGATACGCCGGATATCCTGCTCATTGACATGCATCTCCCCGATGTGAACGGACTGCAGCTCCTCAATCACATTCGATCCAATCCCCGGCACCTGCGCAGACCGGTCGTTCTTATGTCCATGGACCATTCAGACGATCTGACCATGGAAGCGCTCGACCGCGGCGCCACAGAATTTGTAAATAAGCCCCTGCGCCATGATGAGCTTGAAATCCGCCTCCGTCACATTATGGCCCAGCAGGCCCGCCTCGTCGAGTCGAACAGCCTTCGCCTTTACCGGGTGACTCTCTCGCAGGCTTTTTCGGACGATGTCGTTGCCCGCCTTAAAGATGAATCTGCGGCCGCTCATCTGAACGGCGAAAAACTTTCCGCCACGGTTCTTCTTGCCAACCTTCACGGCCTTACGTCCCGCATCATGGCTTCGCAGCCCGAAAGCATTGCTCAGGTGCTCAACGAAATCTCATCGACAATCATGGAGGTCGTGTTTCAGCACCAGGGCTCCGTGAACAAATTCCTCGGAGACAGCTTTCTCGTAGCTTTTGGATATCCGTTCTCCACTGGCGCAGATCCCCGCAATGCGGTCAGCTGCGCGCTGGAAATTGTGGACCGGGTTCGCCGCCTTCAGGCCCGTTATGCGAAGGAGGTCGGCAACGAGCTTCGGATGTGCGCCGGAGTGTCTACAGGAGATCTTTTTGCGGGCTTCGTCGGAGGGTTCCGTCGCAAGGAGTATGTCATCATTGGCCCGGCCGTTCGCATGGCCGGCGTTCTCGAACGGGTCAGTCTGCGAAGCCGCTTCTCAGTTCTCGTGGACGAGGCGACTGCGGCCGAAGCGGGCTCGGATTTCGAAAAGGTAAAGGTCAACGTGCGCACGCGCAACGGATCGTGGCCGGCGTACGGCGTATCGGGCCGGCGTGTCCTGCCGGCCGATGTCTGCTGACACTCAACCGGTTGATAGCGAAATCAGGCCAGCGTCAGGCTGACCGGACGAGCACGGTCGCCGTACACCCCAGGCCCTCGCTGCGGCCGAGCGCTCCCATCTTTTCTGTCGTGGTCGCCTTGACCGCGATCCTGCTTTTGTCTATGCCGCATAACGTGGAAAGCCGCTCTATGATTCTCTCCCGGTGAGGGGCAATGCGCGGCTTTTCTCCGATGATCGTAATGTCGCAGTTGCTGAGGCGATAACCCTTTTCGCGCAGAAGATCCATGCTCTTTTTCAGAATGAGAGAAGAGTCCAGATTCTTGTTCGCCGGATCCTTGTCTGAAAAATATACGCCGATGTCCGAGAGTCCGGCTGCGCCGAGGATTGCATCCGACAGCGCGTGCAGCAGCACATCCGCATCCGAATGGCCTTCGAGCGCGAGATCGCTTTCAATTTCAATCCCGCCAATCATGAGAGGGCGCGCCGGATCCTGGATCAGCCGGTGAAAGTCGAGCCCGGAGCCGACGCGAAAATCGATCGAGTCGTTCATACTTCAGCCGATCTCAAGCATTCTGTCCACGGCGCGGCGCGCCCGCACGCGAATGTCCTCGGGCACTTCAACCGCATACTGGTTGTAGAGGAGGGCATCCCGCACTTTTTCAAGAGTGATTTTCTTCATGTGCGGACACGTGTGGCATGTGGAGAGAAAATTGCGGTCGGGAAACATGGAGCGCAGGTTGTCGCTCATGCTGCATTCGGTGACGAGGAGCACATTTTTCTTATCGCTCTTGCGTATGAACTCTTCCATCTGCGAAGTGCTGCCGGAGAAATCAGAGACAGAAGTCACGTCCGTATCGCACTCCGGGTGCGAAATGACAAGGAGCTCGCCGAACTGCTTCCGGTAGTCGAGGATGTCTTTGCCGGTGTACTGTTCGTGCACCATGCACTTGCCTTTTTCCCAGGATACAATCCGCTTCTTCGTCTTTAGCTGCACGTTTTTGGCAAGGTACGCATCCGGCAGAAAGATCACGGTGTCATCGGGAAGGGACTCCACTACTTTGACAGCGTTCGCGCTCGTGCAGCAGATATCGGTTTCAGCTTTCACTTCAGCCGAGCAGTTGACGTAGGTCACAACCGGCGCTCCGGGGAACTGCGCGCGAAGTCCGCGAACGTCGGCGCCGGTAATGCTTTCTGCAAGAGAGCATCCGGCTTTCAAATCCGCGATCAAGACGAGCTTATCTGGATTGCAGATCTTCGCCGTCTCCGCCATGAAATGGACCCCGTTGAAAAGAATGATGTCGGCTTTTGTGCGCGCGGCTTCGCGGGCCAGTCCGAGCGAATCGCCGATGTAGTCGGAGACGCCGTGGTAGACGTCTGGAGTCATGTAATTGTGCCCCAGGATCACCGCATTTTTCTCCCGCTTGAGCCTGTGAATTTCTTCGATGATCGGCATCGCATGCTCGAGTTCATGCGGGAGCATGGTGGATTCAAGTTTGTGACGAATTTCCTTTAGATCCTGCGTGGCCTGCATGAGAACCTCTGTTGATAGTTAGTAGGCGATCCGTTTATACCGCCGCAATCTTTTTTGGAAAATTCGTTGAGAGCAGGGATCGACCTGGAAGGCTCGCATCATGCAGATTCCGCTTTCCGTTCCAGACATAGGCGATGCCGAAAAGATCGAACTGGCCGCGTGGAAGATTCAGGCCGGCGACATGGTCACGGAGGGACAGGAGTTGTGCGAGCTCGTTACGGACAAGGCGGCGTTTCCTCTTGAGGCGCCCCATTCGGGCCGCATCGTTTCGATTTCCCGGGCCGCAGGCGACCTTGTGAAAGTAGGCGAAGTGCTCGCAGTGCTCGATCGATCATAAACCCGGGGTCGATCCAGCGCGGAGGTATTCCAGGAAAACGTCGTCTCCGCGGCGTTCGACGCTCTCCAGACGAAACTGCATGGGAATGCGCGCGGCGATGCGCACTTCGCGCTCCGCGCTGGCTGCCAGACGCGGCACAATCGTCAAAAAGAATCGGTCAATCAGGTCAGCGCTCAAGAAGGATGATGCGAGGTGCGGTCCGCCTTCGAGGAGCAGCCGCTCGATGCCGCGTGCGGAGAGCGCGCGAAGAACCTGGTCCGGCTCCGGATCGCACTGCAGCCAGTCCGCCGGATATTCGCCGGGGTTCTGTCGCGACAGAATCAATGGCCGTCTAACGCCGCGAAAAATTCGGAGACCGGGATCGGGCAGAGTGTTTCGCAGAAGAAGCACAGGCAGAGGGCTTTTTTCCGGCGCATGCTTTACAAATACATTGGGATTGTCCGCGATCAGAGTTCCGGTGCCGATGAGCAAAGCATCGCACTGAGCGCGGATCTCGTCCATGCGAAGCCGGTCGTCTTTGGAAGGCTTCCAGGAACCGGAGGCATCTTTCACGCTCCCGTCGAGCGTCATTGCCATGTTGAGCCACACCTGCACGGATCGATCCTGAACGCCGCCGCCGCCGCGAAAACGAAAAAAAGCTGGGACCTTCGGGACCCTGTGTCAGTTTCTGTCCATGAACAATCCCCCTCTGCCGACCGAAGCGAACTCTGCAGCTGATTTTCTCGATGTATGGAAAGCCAACCGCCGCGAACTGGTATCGTTTCTCGAAAAGCTTGATGACAGCAAGTTCATGACTGCTCCGGCGAAGGGAGGATGGAGTGCGTCTGAGATCGCGGAGCATTTGTATCTCACGCAGTGGAATTTGTCCCGATCGATTCCGATTGTGCTGGCAGGCAAGTTTGGCATGGATCGCTCCGCGCTGAAAACAGATCTGCGCTACGAGACTCTCTTCAAGCTTATCAGCAAGCCGCGAGGCGCGAAAAATCCGATCGAAGTCGGCCCCAGGGGCGGGATGGACAAGAAGACGGCATTTGAGTCTCTCAAGAAGTCAGAAGAGAAGCTTGATAAGGCGGCGCTTTCGCGCACGACAGAGGAACTCAAATCGCGCGGCATGGAGCATCCGTTTTTCGGTCCTATCAGCATCTTTGACTGGTTGTGGGTGATGACGAACCACGAGTACTCCCACATCGGCGCTTTGATCGAAAAGTATTCGTGACCAAACGTTAGCCGCCGTTGCATGAGGGTATTGCATGATGCGAAACCCCTCAAAAGGGAAGCCTGTGCATTTCGAAAGAAGATTCGTGCCGGGCAAATCTTGAGCGCTGCTCCGGCGGAATCCTCGCGGGCCGTGAGATCCGCACGATGCTGATCTTGCTTCGCAGTCGCACTTGCGCTGGGAATCTCTATCCCCGCTCGATAAAAGCGGAATTCGGGTCGAATCTGGCGCGGGTTGAGTTCTGGACTGGTTCTAGATACTTAGTATTTCTATAAAGTATATATAACTGTTAATTTCGTTGCTGGTGATGCGGGTCTTCTTTTCACGGTAAGAGTGGAAATTACTCGGAAAGTAAAATCATCGAACGTTGTCACCTGGCTTGAGGGCCCGAAATTCGAGAACGGCCGGATTGTCGTGCCGCCCATAAGACCGGAGGACCTCGCGGCGCCCGTTGTGGTTTTCAAACGGGTGTACTCTCCCGAATTTCTAAACGAAGTGCGGAAGACAGTAGTGAACTATAAATTTGAATTTCAGGACTATCATCTGAATGAAGCTGGACTCGCAGACAATTTCAAGCGATATGATGATCTTCGAACGCGCGAGCGTCGTGCCTGCTTCGCGCAAATCTATTCTTTCTACTTCTGGAATCAGGGAACTCCGCAGATTGTATCGGAATTTTTCGACTCTCTGACGCGCTTTGGAAATCGAATTGCAGGCCGGGAGGAAAATGATCGCCTCCATCTCAATGCGAAGAAATGGGCGGCGCTCATCTGTGCAAGCTATCCGGCCGGTGGCATGCTCGGGAATCATCATTTCAGCGATGACCTCGGCGGATATCACGATCGATTCGATGAGCTGGTTGTGCAGTTCGCGAAATACGGGAGGGACTATTTCGAAGGAGGCGTTCATTTCGCGCAGCGCCTGCGCATGGCAGAGACCTACTCGCCGGAAAATCACGGGCCGCTTGAGTTCATTGAGCCGGAGCTCGATGTCGGAGATGTCATGGCGATTACGATCAAGGACGCATACCACCGGGTGACTCCGATCGATCCGAAGCAGGACTATCGCGACCCGCTGCAGGGCAGGTTCATCGGACAGCTCTACTACACGCTCGCCTCGGATCTCGCAAAACTGTCCGGAACGGGAGAGAGGAAATGAACGCAGTAGCGGCGCGCAGGGGCTCTGAAAGGGCCGCTGATGAAATCGTTGTGGTTCATGGAAGAAATTCCGTCTCTTTCATGGAAGAAGTCCGCGGACTCTTGCAGAGCTACTTGAGCCTGCTCGAAAAGCGGGATCTGCCGCTCGAATCCTGCGTCTCTCTTCAAGTATTCCTTTCCGATATTGCAAACCAGGAGAGAATCATCGAGAAGATTCCTTTCTTTCAGAAATGCGCGGCGATGAATTGCGCGGTTTCGCTCATTGGCGCCGCGCCAATCGGCAATCGAATCAGCATGGTTGCGCATCACATCCACGGCGAGCCCCTTTCGAAGAAGTTGATCCGGCTCGAGGATCATTTCAATGGCGCCCAGGTTCTGCAGCTCCGCCGCGCCGAAAGTGAGGTGCATATGCTCTTTAACTTTCGCGGAAGCCCCTCGGATTCTGTGGCCGGACAGA